>NZ_MUET01000001.1:0-127901 GCF_001995685.1 Salinivibrio sp. IB282
AGCTTGAAATACATGAGTGATAATATCGTCGACATGGCTCAGCCCTAATGGCGTTAACGAAAAGCCGAGGGTAAATTCACGAAAATCTCGTCCGCTGATCCCACCACCTGCAGACAAAGTGTTGATATAGCCTTTGTTTTTTAATAGTGACATCAAACTCCCAGGCCCCTCATAACCCAGTAAGTGGGCAATGTAAGACAAAGGCTTAGTGCGGTATTGCTCGGGGCTTTCAGGGACAGAAAACGCCAAGGTGAGCTTACGAACCTCTTTTAAAGGTTCAATCGTCACCCATTGATGCTGCTCATTCTTGGTGGTCAGGGGCGCATTGATGGCAAGTTCAGGATAGTGATGGTTGGCAATGGTGGAAAAATACTGTTTCGCGAAGCGCTCAAGCTCATCCAATGACTGTGGCCCGGTCAATGCCAGTGTCATGAGATTGGCGCTATAGTTAGCTCGGTAAAAGGCGATGAGATCATCCCGTACATTGGAATCATCACGATCCGCGAGCGTCTCGACACTGCCAACGGAGAACTTGGCAAACGGATGGTTAGGATTGATGGTTTCTTTGTGAACTTGATAGATACGTCGCACGTCGTCATTGAGCTTCATGCGATACTCGGCGTCGACCGATTGGCGTTCTTTATCTACGGCATCGGCATCAAAACGGGGTGAAATGAAAAAGGCGCTGAAGCGGTCTAAGCTTGCCGCAAACTGGCTGGGGCGAATATCGAAAAAGAAGGCGGTGTGCTCGGTGCCTGTCCACGCATTATTGTGGCCACCATGCTGGCTAATAAAGCGCTGAAAGTCACCGATGACGGGGTACTGATCCGTCCCCAAAAAAAGCATATGTTCGAGAAAGTGCGCCAGCCCTTGTCGCTCGACTGGGTCGTGAAAGTGACCGACATTCACCGACAATGCCGCGGCACTGCGATGCGCATGTGGGTCATTCACCAATAAGACACGTAATGCGTTAGGAAGCGTGATATAACGGTAGTGTTTATGGTCGTTAGGGCTGACGTGCACAAGCATCTCACTATCAGAGTAAATAAGTTAGTAGTAAGTATGACTACCAGTGACCAGAGTCGCAAACCACTTATTTGGTCTTTTGCGGATCATCTTGATAGCATGCAGCCAATCTTGGCATATGAATGTGGGTATTAAGGCGATGAAATTAATCATAATGCGTCATGGCGAAGCGCAAGCATTTGCAGCCAGTGATAGCGACCGAGCGCTCACGGCCAATGGTGAGCAACAGAGCAAACAGATGGCGACGTGGCTGAACCAGCAATTGGATGGGCAAGGGATTGATAAAGTGCTGGTGAGCCCTTACTTACGTGCGCAGCAAACCTGGCAGGTGTGTGCGCCTTTGTTACCCGATGCAAAAGAGGTGATCACAGAACAAGAGATCACCCCTTTTGGGCAAAGTGATCGTGTCTATGATTACCTGAATGCAATGATAGAGGTTGAGAAACTTGACGTGGTCTTGGTCGTCTCTCATCTGCCTTTAGTCGGATACCTTACCAACGAGTGGGTGCAAGAAGGGCAACCGCCGATGTTTGCCACGTCAGCCATGGCGTTGATTGAGGTCGATATCACCAACCAACAAGCGTCGCTGAGTGCGCATATGTCGCCACGACAGCTTCTAAAATCGTAATCGGTAAAAAGTGCTTGACGCGCATCTGTCTCTTTAGCGATAGGTTACTAGCGCTCGGGCACTTCTATCAGCACCAACAAGGCGCCATCCCCCCCAAACTCCCTTGGCGCTTGGTGAAACGCCATCACATTGGGGTGCTGTGCCAGCCACAGTGGAATTTTGTCTTTGAGTACCCGTTTACCAATCCCGTGCATCACACTGGCGCAACGAGTGCCGTCTTTCACACAGGCCGCGAGCATCGCCCCCAGCTCTCGCTTGGCTTCTGTTTGGGTCATTCCGTGTAAATCGAGATAGATATCGGGCACATACACACCACGACGAAGCCGCTTGACCTCGTATTTAGAGACATCCTGACGGGCGTACTGCATTGGACCCGATTCATTGAGCAGCGGCTCGAACTCATCGGAAAAGTAAAATGCATGATCGCTACTCTGTCGTTCAAACTGACGTTGTTTGCGCGTCTTGGTCGTCTGGCGTTGTGGTGGGTTTATGGTATCCTGCTTCAACTTTTTTGCGCCTTTGACGGCATCACGGAATAGCGCCAAGTCCTCTTCCGTCATCGATGGTTTTTTGCTCATAAAAAACTGTCCCCGAGGTGATGACCTGAATTGTACATTCAGCTAGCTCAAAATGCTGCTTATTGTACTGACCTCGCGTCAAAGGGCGACCCCAAATTGCATGAAGCCGATGGAGGCCAATGTGGATACGATTTTTACTGAAGAAGTGGTCAGTGAGTTACATACGCTGCAAGACATGCTGCGCTGGACAGTCAGTCGTTTCAATGCGGCAGGCTTGTTTTATGGCCACGGCACCGACAACGCGTGGGATGAGGCGGTACAGCTGGTGTTACCGACACTCTACTTGCCGATAGATGTACCCTCAGAGACGCGCTTTTCGCGACTGACCACCAGTGAAAAACATCGTATCGTTGAGCGTGTCATTGCACGTATCAACGATAAAACCCCAGTCGCATATTTAACCAACAAAGCGTATTTCTGTGGCTTAGAGTTTTTTGTCGACGAGCGTGTACTTGTGCCACGTTCACCGATAGGTGAGCTTATCCAGCAAGAATTCGCTGGCATCTTGCCTCACCCTCCTCGCCGGATTATGGATTTATGTACGGGCAGTGGCTGTATCGCTATTGCTTGTGCCTATGCGTTCCCAGAGGCAGAGATCGATGCGGTGGATATTTCCACCGATGCGCTGGATGTCGCTGAAATCAATATTCAGGATCATGGCTTGGAAGAGCAAGTGATCCCGATGCGGTCGGATTTGCTTAAAGATGTCCCGCAAGATAAATACGATTTAATCGTAAGCAACCCTCCCTACGTCGATGCGGAAGATATGGACGACTTACCGGACGAGTTTCGCCATGAACCTGAGCTGGGGCTTGCCGCCGGCACGGATGGGTTGAAACTGGTGCGTCGGATGCTTGCCAATGCCCCCGATTATCTGACAGACGATGGCGTGTTGGTGTGTGAGGTTGGTAATTCGATTGTGCACATGCAAGAGCAATACGGTCATTTGCCTTTGCAGTGGATTGAGTTCGAAAACGGCGGTCATGGTGTGTTTATGATCAGTCGCCAAGATCTCGTTGCGTGTGCGGATGAATTTGCCCTTTATCGCGACTAGAGGCAGTACCCACCGATCATGATATAAAGCCAGCCTCGTGCTGGCTTTTTAGTCTCTAACACTTGCAGTCGCTCCGTTGCTCACCTGGATTTTCTTTGCGTATTTGATTGCTTTATGGTTAATTGCTAACAAAGTACGCAAAAATACAACAATGCCCATCAGGCAAGTAGAGGAAGGCATGGCAGGCAACACGATAGGACAGATATTTCGCGTCACGACCTTTGGAGAAAGCCACGGCGTTGCATTGGGGGCGATTATTGACGGCTGCCCACCGGGGTTAGCATTGACTGAAGCGGACATGCAGCATGATCTCGATCGCCGTCGTCCTGGGACGTCGAAATACACCACTCAGCGCCGTGAACCGGATGCGGTGAAAATCCTTTCTGGGGTCTTTGAGGGCCAAACCACGGGGACATCGATTGGCTTGATGATCGAAAACACCGATCAGCGCTCCAAAGATTATTCCAAAATCAAAGATGTGTTTCGCCCTGGGCATGCAGACTATACCTATCACCATAAATATGGCATCCGCGATTACCGCGGGGGCGGCCGTTCATCGGCACGAGAGACGGCGATGCGTGTCGCCGCAGGCGCGGTGGCTAAAAAATACCTCGCGCAAGTGCATGGTATTCAAGTGCGTGCTTACTTGGCGCAAATGGGCGAGGTGACCATCGATACGGTGGATTGGGCGCAAGTTGAGCAAAACCCTTTCTTTTGCCCGGATGTGAACAAACTAGAGGAATTGGATGCGCTGATCCGTCAACTGAAAAAAGACGGAGATTCAATCGGTGCCAAGCTCACCGTGGTGGCAGAAAACCTTCCTGTCGGCCTTGGCGAGCCAGTGTTTGATCGCTTAGATGCGGACATTGCCCATGCGTTGATGGGAATTAACGCGGTGAAAGGGGTCGAAATCGGAGATGGGTTTGACGTGGTGAATCAGCGTGGCAGTGAGCATCGTGATGAAATTCACCCTGACGGCTTTGCCTCAAACCATGCGGGAGGCATTCTTGGTGGGATCTCGTCAGGCCAGCCACTAGTGGCACATTTAGCGCTCAAACCCACCTCCAGCATTACCGTGCCGGGCAAGAGTATTGATGTTCACGGTGAATCTGCGGATGTGGTGACACGTGGTCGTCATGACCCGTGTGTAGGGATCCGCGCCGTGCCGATTGCCGAAGCCATGGTGGCGATTGTGCTGATGGACCATTTGCTTCGTCACCGCGGCCAAATGGGCGCATAGCGATATCCCAAACGTTTCATCTTCTTTAACCCCATCTGTCGTTTTGGATAGGTGGGGTGTCGTTATTGTTTAAGATTATGACCCACAATTATCACGACTTGATCCAACTTTTTAACCAATCCTTTCTTGCTTCTTTCAATACTGAGCTGGTGCGTGGCGGGGATGAGCCTATTTACTTACCTGCTGATGCCGATCATCCTCATCATCGTGTGATTTTTGCGCGCGGCTTTTTTGCCTCGGCATTGCACGAAATTGCACACTGGACCATTGCCGGTGAGCAGCGTCGTCAATGGGAAGATTATGGCTATTGGTATCATCCGGATGGCCGTGATGCTGACACGCAAGCCGCCTTTGAGGCCGTCGAAGTGAAGCCACAGGCGATTGAATGGATCCTCTCGGCAAGCTGTGGGTTTCGCTTTCAAGTGAGCTGTGACAATTTAAGTGGTGTTGAGCCCGATCGCCACGCGTTTACTGAGAAAGTTCGGCAACAAGTCGTACAGTATGTCTCGGATGCATCGACAAGCACCGCTTTGCCCGTGCGCGCCAAGCAGTTTTCTGATACCTTGCGAGACTTTTATGGTGTTGCGCCGTTGACGCCAGATACCTTTACGTTGCCAAGCCAAGGTTAAAAAGATGAAAGTTCAAGACTATGAAGCACGCATTTTAGCGTTAATCGATGAGATGGTGGAAACCGCCTCAGACGATGAATTGTTTGCCAGTGGCTATTTACGTGGCCACGTTTCTTTAGCGGCAGCGGACTGTGAGTTGGAGGGGGTTGATGAGGTGTCAGCATTGAAAGCGCGCGTCGATGCTAGTCTCAATGACAATGCCAGTGAGCTGTCACCCGGCGACCAACGTCTCGTCGGGGCGCTGTGGGATTTATTGCAACAGCAAGTGGAAAAAGACGCGTAACACACTGTTTTAAATGAGACACTAAGCGGTATCGAAAACGGTACCGCGTAGCAAAAGAAAGCCATCGCCTCGGTGATGGCTTCTTTGTTGGCCGTGACGCGCTATAGTGTTTTACCTTTTAGCAGCTTACGAACCCACATCCGCCCTGGGTGCAGCGTGTCTAGGACCGACTGAGGTAAAGGTAAAGGCTCGTCACAAAGCTGAGCTGCTAGCACTTCTGCCGCCAATGGGGCTGAGGTGAGGCCGCGAGAGCCGAGCCCCAGCAAGCAAAATAACCCGGGATAAACGGGAACGGCGTCCGCTTTTTCTTTGTCTTTTTGCAAGGTTTGGTAGGCAGACACCAAGGCGTCGTAATCACACACGTTGCCCACGAAAGGTAAATGGTCGCGACTGGCACAGCGCACGCCAACGCGTCCGTCTTCCGCCAGAGGCACCGCGTGTGCCCAGTCTGTATCGACACAATCGGTTAAGCGCTGTTGATTTTCAAGCTGATCGGCGGCTTGGAACGCTACGTCCGCATTATTGCGACGATAGCTGGCCCCTAGACAATGCTCGCCCGCCTGATTAGCCGGGGTTAAATAGCCCTCGAAACACAATACAGTGTTGAGCTTACTGAGTTCGGTATTGGTGGGCACATGGCTGACTTGGCCGCGCACCGGATAAACGGGAATAGGCTGTATTTGGCTGAAGCTATCTGCTTGGTGGCCGTTGGCGATCACCACATTTGGGTGGTGAACCTCACCCATGCTGGTCTCGAGTGTCCAACCATTGTTCGATTGTGTTAGCGCTCTCACGGGACAATCAAAATGGGCACGTAGCTGTCCGCTGGCAATGGCTTTATCTATTACACCCGCAGTAAACTGTTGCGGGCTTATCCAACCGCCAAGCGGATAAAACACGCCGGCATGCCCGGTTTCTAAGCCGACCTTATCGCTCACGCCATCGGCGTCTAACGGCGTGACCAATGCCTCAGGAAAGGCGCCATCGGCCATCTTAGCAAGTTTAGCGGCACTCTTGTCGTTGTAACCCAGCTGTGTCACCCCACACCAGTCGTGCTCAAAGGCGATGCCTTGGACGTTTTGTTGTTGAACAAACTGTCGTGAAAACAAAAAGGCGGGGGCAAAAAACTGACTTAAATTATCGTTATTGCCATTTAAAAGCGGATAAATGGCGCCTTGATGGTTCCCTGATGCGCCAGCAGCCGGGCGCGGGTCTTGGCAATACAGCGTGACTTGCTTGCCCCGTTGCAGCAATGCGGTGATCAAGGCGGCACTGGCAATACCGCCGCCAATAATGGCGATGTCGTCCGCTGTTGAAGCGGGTGTGCGGGCATACCATGGTGAGTAGCTGGCATGGGCTTGGCGAGCAGGCAGTGCACCTGCCAACATGTCTCGCTTGTGGCCAAAACCTTTCACCTTTTTCATTTCAAAACCGGCCTCGATAAGGCCACGACGCACAAAGCCAGCGGCGGTAAAGGTGGCGCAGGTGCATTGCTCGCGTGCAAGTCGTGCCATGCCATTAAACAAATCTTGGTTCCACATCTCTGGGTTTTTGCTTGGGGCAAAGCCGTCTAAATACCAAGCATCCACCACCCCTTTAGGGCCTGTTGGCACTTGTGGTAACCAATCTTTAATATCACCAAACCACAAATCGAGTGTAATCTGACCTTGAGCCAACACGATTCGTTGACAACCAGCTAACGGCACAGGGTAGTCGGCGCGTAGCCGTTTAGCATAGTGTGCCAGCTCTGGCCAAGCTTGATGTGCACGGGCGAGATCCTCTACTGTCAGGGGGTACTTCTCAAAACTGATAAAGTGAAGCTGGGTTACGGGCGCGTTTGGATGGGTTTGACGGAACTGCTCGAAAGCCGCCCAAGTGGCCAGGAAGTTGAGCCCAGTGCCAAAGCCGGTTTCCGCAATCACAAACCGGGATGATGTGGCAGTTTGCCAACGTGCGGGAAGTTGGTTTTGTTCGATGAACACGTAGCGGGTCTCGGCCAAACCGTCGTGATTGGAAAAGTAGACGTCATCAAACTGTTCCGCGACGGGGGTGCCCGTGTCATTCCAGCTGATTTTTGCGTGGTCGATCGAGGGAGTGCTCACAAATGCCTCTTACACAGGAAAAGAAAAAGCAAATTGTACTGGCTCAAAGGAAAGCTGACCACTTATCAGCTTCAAAAACGCTATCATCCACTGCGAAATTAACGTCTAGGAAAGAATCATGAAACGAGCTGTCATTACAGGCATGGGGATTGTTTCCAGTATTGGTAACAACGTCAAAGAAGTGCTGGAGTCGCTCAAAGCGGGAAAATCTGGCATTAACTTTTCTCAGCAGTTTGCAGATATGAAGCTGCGTAGCAATGTTTGGGGGGATCTCAAACTCAACCCAGCCGACCATATTGATCGCAAAAGAATGCGCTTTATGGGTGACGCGGCGGGCTTTGCCTACTTGGCAATGGAGCAAGCCATTGAAGACTCGGGCCTGGCCCCTGAGCAAGTTTCTAATCCACGAACTGGTTTAGTGGCCGGTTCAGGTGGTGCGTCATCGGTGAACCAAGTCACCGCGGTTGATACATTACGCGAAAAAGGCGTGAAGCGTGTTGGCCCTTACATGGTGCCACGGACCATGTCATCGACTGTTTCAGCCTGTTTGGCTACCCCGTTCCAAATTAAAGGGGTGAACTACACCATGAGTTCTGCGTGCGCGACCTCGGCGCATTGTATTGGTCACGCCCTTGAGCTGATTCAGCTAGGCAAACAGGATGTGGTGTTTGCCGGTGGTGGTGAAGAGCTGGATTGGTCACTGACCATGATGTTTGACGCCATGGGGGCCCTTTCAACCAAATACAACGACGACCCGCAGAAGGCCTCTCGTACCTATGACGCGGAAYGAGACGGTTTTGTGATCTCTGGTGGTGGCGGCATGCTAGTCGTGGAAGAGCTGGAGCATGCGCTGGCGCGTGGTGCGACCATCTACGGTGAAATTGTCGGTTACGGTGCAACGTCTGACGGCTATGACATGGTGGCGCCGTCGGGTGAAGGCGCGGTGCGCTGTATGAATATGGCGATGCAAGATGTAGAGGGTGAGGTTGATTACATCAACACTCACGGCACCTCAACCCCAGTAGGAGATGTAAAAGAGCTTGGCGCGATTCAGGAAGTGTTTGGCGGCAAGAGCCCAGCGATTTCTGCGACTAAGTCAATGACAGGTCACGCGCTCGGCGCGGCGGGGGTGCACGAAGCCATCTATTCAACCCTGATGCTTGAGCAAGGTTTTGTCGCGCCAAGTATCAACGTGGAGAACTTGGATCCCGCGGCTGAAGGGTTAGATATTGTGACGCAACCGCGAGAGCAAGCACTGACGCGCGTGATGTCCAACAGCTTTGGCTTTGGCGGTACCAACGCCACCTTGGTAATTGAAAAATATCGCGGTTAATACAATCGCCCCTTTTTCCAGGTATGCAGAGAGGCTCTGCCATCAGACACGGACCATTATCGTTGAGAGCCGTTAATGGTCTTTTCAGGTCCTGGATTTACCCGGCTTCGGCCGGGTTTTTTTCTGCCTGAGGCCACCCGGTGAGCGGGTTATCCACTCAGTTCAAGGGTGTTTTCTTACCGTGAGATAGATACAATGATTTTCTTGCATTGAGCATCCGATAAGCGATGCACCGACTCACACAGGACGTTGAACGYGAAAATTGTTGTAGACGAAAACATGCCTTATGCCCAAACCTTGTTTAGTCAATTGGGTGAGGTGGTTGCATTACCCGGGCGCGCAATCCGTGCGACGGATTTGATTGATGCTGACGCATTAATGGTGAGAAGCGTCACGCAAGTGAGCCATGCTCTGATTGACGGTGCAACTCGTCTGCGTTTTGTCGGTTCAGCCACCGCGGGTGAAGATCATCTTGATTTTAACGCCTTGCACGCACAAGGCATCCACGGTACGGCGGCGCCTGGCTGTAACAAGGTTGGGGTGGCGGAATACGTGATTAGCGCCTTGCTGGTGTTAGCGCAACAGCAAGGCTTTAAGTTGACCGACCGAACGGTCGGTATCGTGGGCGTGGGTCATGTGGGGCACTACTTGGCCGAGCGGCTTGCGGCACTTGGGATTAAAACCTTACTTTGCGATCCCCCTCGTCAGGAGCAAGAAAACCTGGCTGACATGGTGGACATTGACACCCTGATCGCACAATCGGATGTKGTCACTTTCCATACCCCTTTGACCACGACCGGAGCGCACCCCACTTATCACCTCATGAATCAAGCTCGGTTAGATGCGCTTGCGTCAGGAAGCATTTTGATAAACGCCGCTCGGGGGCCGATTGTTGATAATCAGGCACTTAAAGTGCGGTTAGCGCGAGGCGAGATTGATGCGGTGTTGGATGTTTATGAACAGGAGCCCGAGGTCGACCTTGCCCTGATGGACCAGCTTACGTTTGCTACGCCTCATATTGCAGGCTATGGTCTAGAAGGCAAAGCCCGTGGTACTACCATGGTCTTTAACGCACTGTGTGAACACCTGGGCCTGCCTCATCTTGCCCATGCCAGTGAGCTGCTGCCCACCGCGCCGATTCCACACGTTGCCTTGGCACAGCCGTGGCAACAAAGTGATCTGATGGCACTGACGCAATTGGTCTACGATATTCGCCGAGATGACAGTGATTTTCGTCGGGCCATGCATGCGGCCGGTGATGACAAACTCGCTCAGCGTGCAGCCTTTGACCAATTACGGAAAAATTACTGGGATCGACGCGAGTACAGTGCGATCACGGTAGCCGGACAGGCTGATTTCGGGTTACAGTCGCTGGCTAAGCTGGGCTTTAGTATTGAGGAGCATGCATGACACAAGCATTTGACGTTGCCATTTTGGGCGCAACCGGTGCGGTAGGACGCACCATGATCGAGATTTTAGAAGAGCGCGATTTCCCCATTGGCACGCTACACCTCCTCGCCAGTGAGCGGAGTGCAGGTGAAACCATCACCTTTAAAGGTGAGAGCCTGCGTGTGCAAAATGTCGACAAATTTGATTGGACACAGGTTCAGCTTGGCTTGTTCTCGGCGGGCGCACAGGCTTCTGCGCATTGGGCGCCGATTGCAGCGGAAGCGGGCGTCGTCGTTATCGATAACACGTCGCAATTCCGCTATGACTTCGACGTGCCCTTGGTGGTCCCTGAAGTGAACGCAGCCGCGATTGGTGACTTCCGTAATCGTAATATTATTGCTAACCCAAATTGCTCGACGATCCAAATGCTGGTGGCATTAAAACCCATTTACGATGCCGTCGGTATCGAACGTTTAAATGTGTCTACCTACCAATCGGTCTCAGGGTCAGGGAAAGAAGGCGTTGATGAGCTTGCCGGGCAGACGGTTAAATTGCTTAACAGCCAAGATGCGGAGCCTGCGTTATACAGCAAGCAAATTGCCTTTAATTGCCTACCACACATTGACCAGTTTATGGAAAATGGCTACACCAAAGAAGAAATGAAAATGGTGTGGGAAACCCAGAAAATTCTTGCCGATGAGATGATAGGGGTTAACCCTACCTGTGTGCGCGTGCCCGTGTTTTACGGTCATGCTGAAGCCGTGCACCTTGAGTGCCGTCAACCGATTGACGCAACGGAAGCGGTAGCGATCTTGAGTCAGCATGAACACATTGAGGTCTTTGAAGGGGAAGATTACCCCACTCAGGTGAAAGAAGGCACTGGCTCAGATAAGGTGCTGGTGGGGCGTATTCGCAACGATATTAGCCACCCTAATGGGCTCAACCTCTGGGTGGTAGCAGACAATGTGCGTAAAGGGGCCGCAACTAACTCGGTACAAATTGCGGAAGTATTGGTTCGCGATTACCTTTAAGCAACAAGCGTCGCACCCATAAAAGAGCGTGATAGCCCGCCCATCACCACACTAGGTTGATTGATACCCCATCCGTTGATGGGGTATTTTTTTAGGCATTAATTTTGCATAGGTGGGCGATACGCGACGTGTGACGATGCTATCATCGAGTCAAAACTGAGGCAGAGCGCCCACAGTTTGATCGCGCAACACACTTTTATATCACCAAACTACAGTTTTTAGCATGGCTTCCGATATAGTTAGATATTTAGTGAGGCCATTTTTGCCATAAGGGAGTGCGGGTGTGTCCAACGCACAGCAAAGTGAACAGTCTTCTTCTCAAACTCGATTGACCATAACCTCGCATCGCGTTAAGCGGCATCTTATTGCCGTCGCAGGGGTATTGGCGGTTGCGCTTGTCAGTGTTTCAACGGTGCCGGTCGAAGCGGCAATACGCATTCTTGGTCCGCAAGATGAAATGGCGGCTGAAACCGCTTCGCCCCAACCAACGCCAGCGGTTGCATCGGCACAACAATATGGTCCAACCGGGGACAATGAAACCTTGTGGTCGATTGCGACTCAAATGCGCCCTAATACGCAAGTGAGTGTGTATCAGACGCTCGGCGCGATTTTTCGTCTGAATACCGACGCATTCACCAACAACAATATTCATAGTTTGCAGCCGGGTAGCACTTTAGTGATGCCGACGCTGGCGCAAATTGAGCGAGAAAGCACCCAAGATGTGGTCAATCGGCTTGAAATTGATGAAGCGCGTAAGCAAGCCCAAAATACCACGCCACTCAGCGAACAGGTTGAGCAACCGAGTCCGCAACCGTCGCCAGCGCCTTCAACGAACACCCAGCCGGAACAATCGCAACCTGAGCAAACAAGCCAAGACACTTCCCAATCCAGTGAAGAGACTCAGCAAGCCAGTGCGCCTGAACCTCAAGTGGTACAAAACTTACAGTCTCAGCTGCAAGCGTCAGACCAAGAAATGACGCGTTTGGTTGAGAGCAATCATGTGCTCAAGGTTCGTTTGTCTGAGGTCCAGCACGAGCTGAGCGCCCTAAAAGAGCAGATGAGCGGTGATGCTGAAATCAATAAAGAGATCCGGGCATTTTTAGAAAAGCAGCGTCAGCAACAGGTGGCTGAGGACACTCAACCTCCCTCAGTGGTTGAATCTTTACTTGATAGCCCATTATTGCTTGCCATGTTGGCCATCATCCCGGGGGCCTTGATTACAGGGGCCATTTTCTTCTTCCTCGCGCGTCGCAGAAAGCAAGAGGAAGACGCGGAAGAGCCTGCGGCACTGGATCATGATGATATAGACGATATGCCCGTGGTCATGGTGCCCGATCCGGATGAAGACGATGTTGACGATCCGCAAGATGACGATGAGTTAGAGATCACCGATGATGAGACGGCGAGTGAGGATATCGCGTTTGGCGATGATACCGACCTGGACGATCTCGATCTGGATGACGAACTCGATGATATGGCAGGCAATGAATCGAGTGTCGCGCCTACCAGCGATGATGCTATCGGTCTTGAAGACATGGAGCGCGCGCTGGATGAGCTGGCCGATACGCCGCCGGCTGATAAGGATAGCGCTGCCGATGACACA
Organism: Salinivibrio sp. IB282; assembly: GCF_001995685.1. Classification (NCBI taxonomy): domain Bacteria; kingdom Pseudomonadati; phylum Pseudomonadota; class Gammaproteobacteria; order Vibrionales; family Vibrionaceae; genus Salinivibrio; species Salinivibrio sp. IB282. Next base: position 12,897 of record NZ_MUET01000001.1, read on the forward strand.
TCATCCGACGAGGGGGACGAATCGGAAACGGGCGACACAGACCAACCTGAAGAGGAAATGAGTGCTGATGAAGCGCTTGCCGCCGAGTGGGCTAAAGCGCTCGAGGAAGGCAATGACAGTGATGTCGACGATATCGATGCCTTGTTAGCAGGTGAAGCTGATGGAAACGCCGCTGAAGCCCCAGCGGAAGAGCCTGAGAGCGAAAGCGCCGAGACGAAAGCGCAAACGTCAGAAGAGCGCGAAGACAATGACGAGCAAGCGCCAAATGACGCGCTATTTGACTCGGTGCTCGACGATGAACCTGAGCTGGATTTAAGCCAAGACATTGATTTATCTGATGATGATAACGATGACAACGTTTCTCTTGATAACACAACCGAGTTGCTTGATGAACTTGTCGGTGATGAAGAGGACGAAGATAGCTGGCTCAATGAAGGGGATGATACCGAGGGCGAATTCGATGAAAGTAGTGACGCCTTACTGGATGAAGTCTTAGACAAAGATGATGACCCTCATTTAGAAGATTCTGACGCTTTACTCGAAGAAGTGTTGGGGGATGACGATGAACCCGACCCACTCGCTGATGATGATGATCCAGCATTGTGGGGAGAAGAAGACGACAGTGATCCGAACGAAGCGGAGTTAGAGCAACTTCTTTACGCGTCGGATACGCAAACAGAAGAAACACCTGACACTGATCCAGGATCAGAGACAGGTGCTGAGCAAGACAGCGACGCTGACGCACCAGCGGACACTCCCGCCGCGGCAGAGTCTAGCGAGGCCGATGAAGCACCCGCAGCTGACGATGACGCGGAAGACGAGCCGCAAGCAGCGTTAAGTGAAGACGATGCAGAGGTGGACGAATCGGCTGAGCCAGAAGCCACTAGCGGGGCCGATGAAGAACCCGCAGCTGACGATGACGCGGAAGACGAGTCGCAAGCAGCATTAAACGAAGACGATGCTGAAGAGGACGAATCGGCTGAGCCAGAAGCCACTAGCGAGGCCGATGACGCACCCGCGACGGACGACGACGCGGAGAATGAGCCGCAAGCAGCGTTAAGTGAAGACGATGCACCGGCGGACAAATCGGCTGAGCCAGAAGCCACGAGCGAGGCCGATGAAGCACCCGCCGCGGACGATGACGCGGAAGACGAGCCGCAAGCAGCGTTAAGTGAAGACGATGCAGAGGTGGACGAATCGGCTGAGCCAGAAGCCACTAGCGGGGCCGATGAAGCACCCGCAGCTGACGATCACGCGGAAGACGAGCCGCAAGCAGCGTTAAGTGAAGACGATGCTGAAGAGGACGAATCGGCTGAGCCAGAAGCCACGAGCGAGGCCGATGACGCACCCGCAGCTGACGATGACGCGGAAGACGAGCCGCAAGCAGCGTTAAGTGAAGACGATGCAGAGGTGGACGAATCGGCTGAGCCAGAAGCCACTAGCGGGGCCGATGAAGCACCCGCAGCTGACGATCACGCGGAAGACGAGTCGCAAGCAGCATTAAACGAAGACGATGCTGAAGAGGACGAATCGGCTGAGCCAGAAGCCACTAGCGAGGCCGATGACGCACCCGCGACGGACGACGACGCGGAGAATGAGCCGCAAGCAGCGTTAAGTGAAGACGATGCAGAGGCGGACAAATCGGCTGAGCCAGAAGCCACTAACGAGGCCGATGAAGCACCCGCAGCTGACGATGACGCGGAAGACGAGCCGCAAGCAGCGTTAAGTGAAGACGATGCAGAGGCGGACGAATCGGCTGAGTCAGAAGCCACTAGCGAGGCCGATGAAGAACCCGCGACGGACGATCACGCGGAGGATGAGCCGCAAGCAGCGTTAAGTGAAGACGATGCAGAGGTGGACGAAGCGGCTGAGCCAGAAGCCACGAGCGGGGCCGATGAAGAACCCGCGGCGGACGATGACGCGGAGGATGAGCCGCAAGCAGCGTTAAGTGAAGACAATGCAGAAGCGGACGAATCGGTTGAGCCAGAAGCCACTAGCGAAGCCGATGATGCACCCGCAGCGGACGATCACGCGGAGGATGAGTCGCAAGCAGCGTTAAGTGAAGACGACGCAGAAGCGGACGAATCGGCTGAGCCAGAAGCCACTAGCAGGGCAGATGAAGCACCCGCAGCTGATGATGACGCGGAAGACGAACCCCAAGCAACGTTAAGTGAAGACGATGCAGAGGCGGACAAATCGACTGAGCCAGAAGCCACTAGCGGGGCCGATGAAGCACCCGTAGCTGACGATCACGCGGAGGATGAGCCGCAAGCAGCGTTAAGTGAAGAAGATGCAGAGGCGGGCGAATCGACTGAGCCAGAAGCCACTAGCGAGGCCGATGATGCACCCGCAGCGGACGATGACGCGGAAGACGAGCCGCAAGCAGCGTTAAGTGAAGACGATGCAGAGGCGGACGAATCGGTTGAGCCAGAAGCTACCCGCGAGGAAGATGAAGCAGCTGATGATGACGGCGATAATCTCGACGACATTAGCGAAGAAGACTTACTTGATTTAACCAGCCTACCAGAGTACGACGAAGAAGCGGCATTGGCAGACGCTGAACCGGTTGACGATCAAGAACAAGCGGATTTAGATAGCGTGCCAGAGCCAGAGCCAGAGCCAGAGCCAGAGCCAGAGCCAGAGCCAGAGCCAGAGCCAGAGCCAGAGCCAGAGCCAGAGCCGGAGCCGGAGCCGGAGCCGGAGCCAGAGCCCGAGCCAAGCAATGAGCGTGACTATGAGTTTGACTCTTTCTCGCTTGATGAGCTGGGCGAGTTTGGCGAAGACGACGCACTAAGCGCTGCGCTCGAAGAGCAGCGAGAGCTAGAATCTTATTTAGATGAGCAGCAAGAGGGTGACGTCGCCAAGGAAACGCCTGAGCGTGATGAGCGAGATATCAGCGATCTCGACGATGACGATCACCAAGTGGGTGGCTTAAACATGGAGGCACTGCTCTCCGAGTCAGACGATGACACGCCACTGGATCTTTCCTCACTGTCCGATGAAGAAGCGGCGGTTTGGCAGGCTGATAATGAACCTGAGCCTGAAGCAGAGAGTGAAGACTGGAGTCAACAGCCCGCCATCGATCCGGCGTCATTGGAAACCTTTGAACTCGAGGAAGCCTTAGATGAGGATCTTCTGAGTGAGGGAGAAGCAGAGAGTGAGCTGATTGGTGAAGAGCAAGAAGAAGATGACTACATCAGCATTGAGGAGCTCATGCGAGATGATGGTTCTACGCCAGATATTGATCCTGATAAAGCGGAAATGAATCTGAATGTGGGTTTAGATGAGTTTCCTGATGTGTTAGAAGATATCAGTGCCATTGATGTGGATGGTGATACCGCGAGTACTGAAGCATCGACGAATCTTGACCTTGCCAAAGCGTACTTGGAAATGAACGATATCGATGGGGCGATTTCTTTGCTCGAAAAAGTGATGCAGTCGGGCAACAAGGCCTTGCAGCAAGAAGCACGTCAGTTGCTAGAACAGCTGAGGTAGTGAAAAAACAGGTAGCGAATGCTGCCTGTTTCTTTATGGCGGCAGTGATGGCCAAGCACGCGCTTTTCACCTGCAACTCGAGGGCTTTATGGGTATAATGCGGCGCCTTATTGACGAGTAACGAGAAGGCAGGGCATGAGATTCGCGTTAGGCATTGAGTATGATGGCGCTCAGTTTTACGGTTGGCAGAGGCAACGAGAAGTCACCAGTGTACAGGAACACCTCGAGCGTGCTTTATCGACGGTTGCCAATCATCCTGTCGCCGTACAGTGTGCGGGACGTACCGACTCTGGCGTGCATGGAACAGGACAGGTAGTGCACTTTGACACTGATAATCAGCGTCCATTAAAAGCTTGGACCATGGGTGTCAATGCGAACTTGCCGGATCCGATTGCGGTGCGATGGGCGAAGCCTGTGACAGACGAGTTTCATGCCCGTTTTAGTGCGACCGCGCGACGCTATCGTTATGTGATTTATAATCATCCCTTGCGCCCGGCGATCTTAGCCAAGGGAGTCAGTCACTATCACGCTGAACTTGATGAAACCTTAATGCATCGAGCGGGTCAGTATCTCCTTGGGGAGAATGATTTTTCCTCATTCCGTGCCGCTCAGTGTCAATCGAAATCCCCTTGGCGGAATGTGATGCATTTATCGGTCAACCGTCAAGGACGCTTTATCGTGATTGATATTAAAGCCAATGCGTTTGTGCATCATATGGTTCGCAATATTGTGGGGAGCTTAATGACGGTCGGTCGTCAAGAGCAGCCGCCTGAGTGGATGGCTTGGTTGCTGGCACAAAAAGATCGTACCCAGGCGGCTGCGACCGCGAAAGCTGAAGGCTTGTATCTGGTTGACGTAGACTACCCCGAAACATTTGGGTTGCCTCGTTCACCCATTGGCCCCCTGTTTTTGCCGGATTAGGTGATTGTGGCGGCAAGTACGCTGTACTCATAAAGCACGGAGAAAGAATAGGTAGTACCAGTTTTTTATCCCAAGTCTGACAGACTTGTGATTTAATTCGGTCTAATTTGTTACGAATCCAAGATAGTTGTCCGTCCGCGAGAGCTATCACTAAGTAAAGGTTGTCCATGAGCTGGCTAGAAAAAATATTAACCAAAAGTAATATTGGTTCATCACGCAAGGCGTCGATTCCAGAGGGCGTGTGGACCAAGTGCACGTCGTGTGATCAAGTTCTCTATCACGCGGATGTCGAGCGTAACTTGGAAGTCTGTCCAAAGTGTGAACACCATATGCGCATGCCAGCACGCCGCCGGCTCGACGTGTTTTTGGATAAAGACGGGCGTGAAGAGATTGCCAGTGAGCTTGAACCCAAAGATGTGTTGAAGTTTCGCGATTCGAAAAAGTACAAAGATCGTTTAGCGTCGGCGCAAAAAGCAAGTGGCGAAAAAGACGCCCTGGTGGTTATGAAAGGCCGCGTGTTTGATGTGCCCGTGGTGGCCTGCGCCTTTGAGTTTAAATTTATGGGTGGCTCGATGGGAGCCGTTGTGGGCGCTCGCTTTGTTAAAGCTGTGGATGCGGCGATTGACAATAACTGCGGTTTGGTGTGTTTTTCTGCCAGTGGCGGTGCGCGTATGCAAGAAGCGCTCATGTCACTGATGCAAATGGCCAAAACAAGTGCCGCATTGGAACGCCTTTCCCGCCATAACCTGCCGTTTATCTCAGTATTAACCGACCCGACTTACGGTGGCGTGACGGCCAGTTTTGCCATGTTAGGTGATATCAATGTGGCCGAGCCTAGAGCGATTATCGGTTTCGCGGGGCGCCGAGTGATTGAACAGACCGTGCGTGAGAATCTTCCTGAAGATTTCCAAACCAGTGAGTTTTTGCTTGAGCATGGTGCGATTGACATGATTGTCGATCGCCGAGAAATGCGTCAACGCTTAGCGGGTCTGCTTGCCAAATTGAATAATCGTCACTCACCACTGGTGGTCGATGTAGAACAAGGCAAGCCTGATCTTGAGCCTGAAGCGGCACAGCCTTCTCAAGAGCAATAATTGACCGTGTCCCACGGCGCTATCCTTGGTATCATTTACCCATCATGGAGTAACTGACCAAGCCAATGTCTGAACAACAACACCCAACAGCCACGTCCTCTTTAACGACGTGGCTGTCTTATCTCSAAAGCATCCATACCCGTGCCATCGATCTTGGCCTTGAACGCGTCGCGGCAGTGGCCGAAAAAGCGCAACTGACTAAGCCAGCGCCGACAGTGATTRCCGTCGCGGGAACCAATGGTAAAGGCACAACCTGTGCGCTGCTAGAATCGATTTTGCAGCATGCGGGTTATCGCACCGGTGTCTATAGCTCCCCGCATCTAACTCACTATAGTGAGCGCGTGCGCATTAATGGCGAACGGCTAGACGATGCCGCGCACAGCGAAGCGTTCGCGACGATTGAACAAGCGCGTGGTGACACGAGCCTGAGCTTTTTCGAGTTCGGCACCTTGGCCGCATTGCACTTGTTCAAGCAGCATTCGCTGGACGTGGTTATTTTAGAAGTGGGGCTAGGTGGACGCCTCGATGCCACCAACGTAGTGGAGCATGACGTATCGGTGATCACCAGCCTCGCGCTCGATCACTGTGATTGGTTAGGGGATGACATTAACCAAATCGGCTACGAAAAAGCAGGGATTTTCCGAGCAGGTAAACCCGCTGTTTGCGGTCAGCCCTCCCCACCGGCGAGCGTGGCTGCACATGCTGACAGCATTGGCGCCGAGCTACACCAGCTGGGCTATCAATATCAATATACGCTCACGGATAATACCTGGTGTTGGGCGGCAGGGGCGTTTGAGCTGACGGCGTTGCCTATCCCGGCAATACCGTTACAAAATGCCGCCACTGCCTTGATGGCTTTGGGGGTTGCCGAGCTGGAGATCGCAGACACACACATCTCTGACGGGTTAGCCTCGGTGTCGGTACCCGGGCGAATGCAGGTTGTTGCCAATGCGCCTTACACTGTGTTTGACGTTGCTCATAATCCGCACGCGGCCGCTTATTTGGCAGAGAAGTTGGCTGAGTGCAAAGCGGAACGCGGCGGACACGTGCATGCGGTGGTGGCCATGCTATCCGATAAAGACATGGCGGGTACCTTAGCCTGCTTGGACGGAATCGTGGATCACTGGTATCCGGCATCGTTATCTGTGCCTCGAGGTGCACCCGCCGACAGCTTGCCTGTGCCGGCACCACAACAGTTTGCATCACCCAGTGAGGCTTATCAGCAGGCATTAAAACATGCTGAACCTGCGCGAGACTGTGTGGTCGTATTTGGGTCGTTTCATACCGTTGGGCAGGTAATAAGCGCGCTTAACTAAAACGGAGTCATTGTGGCCAGTAAGTTACAAAAAAGAATCGTGGGTACCTTGGTGTTGGTGTCTATCGGGGTGATAGTGCTGCCAGATGTGCTTGATGGCAAAAAAGAGCATTATCAAGAGAGCTATGAAAGTATCCCACTACGAGAAAATTTTGATAGTGAGGTGAGCCAAGCACCGATTAAAGCCCCACAAGTGGTTGAGGTGGACGCGCCAGACACCAAGGTAAAAGAGCGTCAGACAAACGAATTGGACAACGAGCCTGCGCCTAAACCGGCGTCTAGTGACACCGCCTCTTCGTCAGCCAGTGCTCAAGAAGGGGCGTGGATGATTCGGCTTGGCACTTTTCGCAACCAAGACAACGCCCGACGTTTGGTCAAGCAATTACGCGAAAAAGGCTACCAAGCGCATATCTTACCCAAAGCCATCCAACCGGGTGATTTAGCCAAGGTGGTCGTGGGGCCTCACGTCTCCAAATCGGCGTTAGAATCGCAACTGACTGATTTGCAATCTTTGACTGGATTGAAGGGTCAATTGCGTAAATTTGACCCACTCACCCAATAAGAAAACGTTTGCGTGAGCATTTTTTCTGTTAGAATGCGCACGTCTCGAGCAAGTGAATACGATGAATTGGATTGATTACCTCATTATTGGCGTCATTGGTTTTTCGGCGCTAGTTAGTGTTATTCGAGGCTTTGTTAAAGAAGCATTGTCATTGGTGATATGGTTTGGTGCGTTTTTTATCGCCAGTCAGTTTTATACGCAACTGGCGGTTTACCTGACCAATATTGAAGATGCCGTTATTCGTAATGGTAGCGCAATAGCCTTATTGTTCATTGCCACCTTAATAGTGGGGGCGGTGGTCAATTATGTGATTGCTCAGTTGGTAGAGAAAACCGGGTTGTCTGGTACCGATAGGGTGCTGGGTATGGTGTTTGGAAGTGTGCGTGGTGTACTCATTATTGCCGCGATGCTCTTCTTCCTGGATGCCTTCACGTCGGTCGCTCACACCCAAGCATGGGGGCAGTCGCAACTTATTCCTAACTTTGCGGTAGTGATTGAATGGTTTTTCCACTATCTCGAGAACAGTTCCAGTTTCTTACCTGAGATCGCCGGATCTTAGGATGATATTCGCGTAACAAGGAATCGCTGACATGTGTGGTATAGTTGGAATCGTTGGTAACACCCCGGTCAATCAGTCCATTTATGATGCACTGACGGTGCTACAACACCGGGGACAGGATGCAGCCGGGATTGTCACTATTGACGACAATCGTTTCCGGCTTAGAAAAGCCAATGGTCTGGTAAAGGATGTGTTTCAACTTAAGCATATGCAGCGCTTACAAGGCCAAGTGGGTATTGGGCATGTGCGTTATCCAACCGCGGGGAGTTCGAGTGCGTCAGAAGCGCAGCCGTTTTATGTCAACTCGCCTTACGGTATTACCCTGGCGCACAATGGTAACCTCACCAATGCCCAAGACTTGCGTCAGTCGCTATTCGAGAAAGATCGTCGTCACCTTAATACCACCTCTGATTCTGAAATCCTGCTTAACGTCCTTGCCCACCAGTTATCAACCGCGACATCGCATCCATTAACGGTTGACGATATGTTTGCCGCGGTGGCGTCGGTGCATCGCCAAGTGTCGGGGGCTTATGCGGTCGTGGCCATGGTCATTGGTCATGGTGTGATCGCGTTCCGTGACCCTAAAGGCATTCGGCCACTCTGTTTAGGTAAGCGCGATACGGAGGCGGGCACTGAATACATGGTGGCGTCGGAGACAGTGGCGTTGGATGCGGTCGGGTTTGATTTTGTCCGTGATGTGGCACCCGGTGAAGCTATCTATATCACGCTGGATGGGCAACTGCATACCAGTCAATGTGCGGATACGCCGAGTTTAAACCCCTGTATCTTTGAATTTGTCTACTTCTCTCGCCCTGACTCCTTTATCGATAAGGTTTCCGTATACGGCGCGCGTATTCGTATGGGCCAAAAACTGGGGGCTAAAATTCAACGTGAGTGGGATGACGCTGACATTGATGTGGTGATCCCAATTCCAGAGACCTCCTGTGACATCGCTTTGGAGATTGCCCAAGTGCTGGGTAAGCCTTACCGCCAAGGCTTTGTCAAAAACCGTTACGTCGGGCGGACCTTTATTATGCCTGGGCAACAAATGCGTCGGAAATCGGTGCGCCGTAAACTCAATGCCATTGGTTCTGAATTTAAAGACAAGCGCGTTTTGTTGGTCGATGACTCGATAGTCCGCGGCACCACCTCGGAGCAAATTATCGAAATGGCGCGCGAGGCGGGAGCAAAAGAAGTGTATATGGCATCAGCCGCTCCCGAAGTGCGCTTTCCTAACGTCTATGGCATCGACATGCCCAGTGTCAACGAGCTGATCGCCCATGGCCGTGAAGTTGATGAAATTGGTCAACTGATTGGTGCAGATGGTTTGGTCTACCAAGATCTGTCTGACTTGGTGGCGGCGGTTGGCGAAGCGAACCCAGCTATTGAGCGCTTTGAGACATCCGTATTCAGTGGTGAATATGTCACTCAAGATGTCGATCAAGCTTATCTCGAGTATATACAAAGCTTGCGTAACGACGATGCGAAAACGGTACGCGAGCAGCAGCAAGAGCTAGCGAACTTAGAGATACATAACGAGGACTAACTGAAAACGCCGCGACAGTTATCGCGGCGCTTTTCACTGGTATCCTGCTACGCCCATGTTGACTAATGGGTAAAGACAGGCCCCATGCCGACATTCCATAGGATGACCGAGGCAGCCAGAATCGCGACCAGCAATACTAACCCGCAAGTGACGACAGAGCTGGCATAGATGAATCCTCGCTCTTCAGGGATCTCCATCAATATGGGAACCCCCGTGTAGAGGAGGTAGACAGAGTAGGCAATGCCAATCAAGCCGACGATCATCACAAACCACACCACTGGATAAAGCGTGGCGAGTCCCACCATAAAGATGGGCGTTGCGGTATAGGCTGCCAGTTCAAGACACTGGGTGTAAGTCGGAGCGGAACCGAACGTACGACTCATCCATAATGTGAGATAGGCCAACGCCGCGACACCGCCCAACAAAGCAAGATACATGGCACTGGCGATGAACAGGGCGCTTTGCGGGGTCATAAAGATGGGATCCCCCGCGCCGATTTGCCAACCAATGTGGACGCTCGCGTAGTAGGCACAAACAGGCGGGATTAACGCGAGTAACAACGCGTGACCAATGCTGTTTGAAGCGGCCTCGTGGCGCTCGCCAATCGCTTTCCATTCCTTTTTGGGATGGGTATATAACCCTAATAAATGACTCAAAATCATAGTAACCCCGCTCGTTATTCCCTCAGTGAAGTCAGGTGCAACGGTTGGCGCACGACGCCTCAAGTAACTGCTTCTTCTCTGCTCGTATGCGGAGGATAGATGCCGTGTACACTCTTCTTTAGTAACGAATAGTTGTTGGTACCTGAATTGGCAAGTTTTCTTCTCGACAAAAATCGCCTTTCTGCGCATGGCTCACTGGCGCGATATTGAGATAATGCCGATATACATTCTTGTGATAGACATCATGTATTAATTGTTACAAGTCTTACTTTTAATACAGAGTAGCGTACTCTTATAGTGTCATTGATTTTCAAGCCTTTTTTATGCTGCCGATAAATGGCTTTGACGGCTCACCTGCTTGAATGCTAAGAAAATTATTATTTTAAACAGCTGTTTATAGAGCGCTTCTGAATTAAATCTCATTAGCGATCACAGGTGTGACTGAATTCAACTACGATTAGTGCAGTGAGAAAGAAAACAGCCGCTGCTTTGCAGTCCTGGAGGAGAGCGTCGTGTTGCATAATAAAGAGATCTTAATCGTCGAAGATGATCCCGTCTTCAGTCGGATGATTGCGTCTTTTCTCGAAAGAGAGGGAGCGGTAGTACGTGAGGTCGAAAATGGTTTAGAAGGGTTGCAAGCGCTGAGGCAATCGATTCCTGACTTATTGATCAGTGATCTATCGATGCCGGTAATGACAGGCTTAGAATTCGTTGAGGAGGTGAGCCTTGAATACCCAATGCTACCTATAATCGTGATCTCTGGCACCGGGGGGATGGCAGATGTAGCTCAAGCGCTTCGCTTTGGGGTGAAGGACTTTTTGATCAAACCGATCGAAGATATCAATGTGGTCAAAAAAGCCATCGAAGCGGTGGTTGATGATGCCAACGACGATGTACACGCCAGCGATGATTTTAGTCAACAATGGTTTAAGGTGAGCGAGGACGCGGATCGCGGCGCATCAGAGACGGAACTGAAATGGCACCTTGATGCCTTACGCCACAACCCAGGTAGCGCACGTGAACTATTAATGGGGTTGATGCCAGAACCCGACTCGCAACAAGGTGCTTGGCGTCTTTCCTATCACTCACTGCAATCGGCAGATACCAACCCCATTGTGCTGGATTATGCATGGTTGATGGGCGGGAAAATGGCATTTTATGTGGTCGACTCTGCCTCGGCAGAGGAAGACGGTACCGCGACCACCTTGATGATCCGTGCGTTTTTTAATGATTTTGTCCGCTCAGGTGATGTTAATGAAAGAGGGTTTCTCACCCTGGTAAAACGGATCGAGGATGCGATTCGCGCCTCAGCCTATACGTCGCCGGTTCGTGCGATGTTCGGTGTGCTAAACACCGCCGATAATCAGCTTGATATTTTACCGGCGGGGATAAAAGCCACGGTGGATAGCTGCGGGTCGACAAGCCTGGTTCACAATGATCACTGGTTGGGGCGCGACGCGTTCTCGAGCCAGTTTCAAAGCGTTGATCTTCAATCAGGTGATGCACGTGTGTCATTGAGTGAAGTGGGCTTGAACAGTTTCAGTGTCGATATTCAAAAAATCGCTTAACGACCCAGCGATGCAATGTCGAATAGTCAACCCTATGTAAAGGTGAGTGGCCGTGGTGGGTGCTCGCCTTTGTTGCTGTGTGGGCTTAACATCCGTATACTTTCGTCGCTCTGGACAGGCTGCTACTGGCGATAGACATCAGGGACAGAACGACATGAAACATTGGTATCTACTTTATTGTAAGCGCGCGGAACAGCAACGCGCAGAGCAAAATTTGAAGCGCCAAGGCGTTGATTGTTACTACCCGATAGTGACGGTGGAAAAGCTGCGTCGTGGTAAGTGTCAGCACGTTGAGGAGCCGCTCTTTCCCAACTATATTTTTGTCGGTTTTGATCCCGACCTTGTGCAGTATACGAGTGTTCGCTCCACGCGTGGTGTAGTTGATTTCGTTCGCCAAGGTGCGTATCCCATCAAGGTCGACTTGGCATTGATTCAACAACTGATGACGATAGAAGACTGTGACGAACAACGCGACGCGCTCTACCAAGGCTTCAAGCCCGGACAGTCGGTGATGATTGAAAAGGGGCAGTTTGCAGGCACGGAAGCGATCTTCAAAGAAAAAGACGGCGAGAAGCGCTGTATTTTGCTGATAAATATGCTTAGCAAGCAAACTGAACTACATATCGATAACGCCGATATCAGTGCTTCCAGATAACCCGCTCTCCTGGTTTGGCTGCTACACTCTTCAAGGGGACAGTTTAAAGTAGGGGAGGCAGTCGTTGGAGTCGGTACTTATCGTTGAAGACAGCCGGTCGTTTCGCATGCTGGCTGAACAGCAGGTGAAAAAAGCGGGGTTTGCCCCCGTGACCTGTACCTGCCTAGCCGAAACACGGGATGTGCTAGCTCACAACACCCCCTTTCTCTGTGCGATCCTCGATTATAATCTGCCAGACGCTCACCACGGCGAAGTCATCGATTTATGTTTATCCGCAGGGCTTAAAGTGGTTGTCCTCACCGCCTCGCAAAGCGAGAAAACGCGTGATGAGATCCTATCAAAGCCCATTATTGATTATATCCCCAAAGACAGTAGTCATTGTATTGATGCGGTTTGCCGACTCATTAAGCGTTTAGCTGACAATCAAGGCCATCGTGTGCTGGTGGTGGATGACTCAGCCTCGATACGTCAACGTATCTCTGCGTTGTTGGCGCGCCAGTATTTAACCGTATTGGAAGCAGAAAATGGTGAACAGGCACTTGACGTGGTGGAAAAAACGCCAGATATATCGCTGGTTATCACTGATTACGATATGCCTAAAATGAATGGTCTTCAGCTTGTATCTGCACTTCGCAAGAGAGATACCGAGTGTTCCCAGGCGATCATTGGCTTGTCTGGACATCATGATAGTGCGCTAACGGCACGCTTTCTCAAAGCAGGGGCCAACGATTACCTGCCCAAACCGTTTAATCAGGAAGAGTTTTTCTGTCGCGTTCATAGCTGCTTGAATGCGATTGATATCGAATGGCGGTTATTTCTTTTAGCCAATACAGATTTTCTCACGCGGCTTTGTAATCGACGCTATTTCTTTGAGCGAGGTGACCAGCTGGCGACTGAGGCGCGTAAGCATCTAGCGATTATTGATATTGATTATTTTAAACGCATTAATGATGAGTTTGGTCATCATATCGGTGACGATGTGTTGGTTGAGATCGCGCAAATGCTGGCAGACGCTTTCCCGGAGGACACGGTCGCCCGCTTGGGGGGAGAAGAGTTTTGTGTGTTATCACTTGGTGATTTGGCGGTGTTTCAGCAATCGTTAGACACGTACCGCCAATCGGTGGCTGATCGCCCCATACAGGTGTTAGATCAGACGCTGAAAGTTACGGTGAGTATTGGCGTGGACTCGCAAGCTGCTTCTCTTTCACGCCTTTTACACATGGCTGATAAAGCCTTGTATCAGGCAAAAGCGTCTGGTAGAAATCAAATGGTGGTATATCAAGGGTAAATGGCTGCATTGCCTAAAAAATGATACGAAATAACGCATAAAGTGTACGCTCAGTTGTAGGTGTTGCGTCAAATTTCTGCGAGATATGTGTCATTGTTGRGAAATTTGCGCAATTTCTGTCTACACGCACTGAATTGCCCTTACCCTGTATCGCTTCTTGCCCCATTGCGTGTATTGTCGCGCAAAATTAACGTGAAGACGTGGTGCGTTGCAGATGGAATATAAAGTGTTGGTTGTGGAGGATAGTCGACCTTTCAGGCGGTTACTTGAAGCCGAGATACGAAAGGCCGGTTACATCCCATGTATAGCAGACTCAATCGAGCAAGCAGAGAAGATCCTCAACCAAGAGACCGACTTTCTTTGCGCTATCCTCGATTACTGCCTGCCCGACGGGCAGGACGGTGAAATCATCGATGTTTGTTTGTCGCTGAATATAAAAGTGATTGTGCTCACTGCGATGATGGACGCCCGGACTCGGGAGCGTGTGCTAGCCAAAACCGTTATTGATTACATCCCCAAAGATAGTCCTTCGTGCGTGTCGTCGATAGCGCCTTTACTTAACCGCTTGGAAAAGAACCATCAGCACCATGTGTTAGTCGTGGATGATTCACTGACGGCACGCCGTTACGTGCGTAGCTTATTGGAACGGCAATACCTTAATGTCCTCGAAGCACAAAATGGCCAAGAGGCCTTAGCTATGGTGCGGCGTGATAAGCGAATTTCTTTGGTGATTACTGATTACACCATGCCAGAAATGGATGGCGTGAGCGTGGTCAAGGCACTACGCAAGCTGAAGACAGACGGCCAGTTGGCGATTATTGGCTTATCGGGTGAGGAGGATTCCAGCTTAACGGCACGGTTTTTGAAGGCAGGGGCGAATGATTTTTTGGCCAAACCGTTTAACCAAGAGGAGTTTTATTGTCGTTTGCATAGCACATTGAATGCGCTCGATACTGAACGTCGTTTATTTAATATGGCCAACACGGATTATTTAACCCAGGTGTGGAATCGACGTTATTTTTTCGAACACCCCCACACTCGCTCACACAAAGGGCCGCGGAGTTTGGCGCTGATTGACATCGACCATTTTAAAAAGATCAATGATCAATTTGGCCATCATATTGGTGATATTACGCTGATTGAGCTGGCAAAAATGATGAAACGTTATTTTCCAGAAGGCATGGTCGCTCGCTTTGGTGGGGAAGAGTTTTGTATCCTCTACGGCAATGACGAGCTGGGCTTTGTGCGCCGACTTGAGGCGATGCGAGAAGAATTGGAAAAGACCGTTTGGTCACCCTACGACAAGACGTTTTCAATCACCATTAGTATTGGGATGGTCCATGCCGATGCGCATATTGATGAACTTGTTCAGCGTGCCGATTGGTGTTTGTACCAAGCCAAGGCAGGGGGACGAAACCAGCTCAAAACGGATTTAGTATCCTGAAAAAAAAGAGGGCCATTTTGACCCTCTTGCCTGCTAGTGACCATCGTGGTATTGCTCACAGGCCATGAGCGTGTTTTCAATCAAGGTTGCGACAGTCATGGGGCCCACACCACCGGGGACAGGGGTAATATGACTGGCTTTTTCATAAGCGAGATCGTATTCGATGTCGCCAATCAGTTTGCCGTTTTCCATGCGGTTAATGCCCACATCAATCACAATTGCGCCGGGTTTAATCCATTCGCCAGGAATAAACTTAGGCTTACCGACCGCCACCACCAGGACGTCGGCCTGGCGAACATGCCCCTCTAAGTCTTGAGTAAAACGGTGGCACGTTGTAGTTGYGCAGCCAGCCAACAGCAGCTCCAATGTCATCGGGCGACCAACAATATTGGAGGCGCCGACGACCACAGCATGTTTACCACGAAGAGGCACATTGTAGCGGTCTAGGAGGGTAATGATCCCTTTTGGTGTGCAAGAACGCAGCGTTGGCATGCGTTGGCACAGGCGGCCGACATTATAGGGATGAAAGCCGTCGACATCTTTGTCTGGGCGGATGCGCTCCAACACGGACGTGGCATCAATCCCTGCAGGTAAGGGCAGTTGGACGAGAATGCCATCAATGCTGTCATCTGCATTCAAGGTGTCGATGAGTGAGAGTAACTCTTGTTGAGAGCAAGACGTGGGGAGGTCATAGGACCGTGATACAAACCCCACTTCATCACAAACACGGCGTTTACTGCCAACGTAAACCTGTGACGCAGGATCGTCTCCAACCAGAATTACCGCCAATCCGGGGGCCCTACGTCCCGCTTGCGTGCGAGCAGAGACGCGAGCGGCAACCTCTCGGCGCACGGTTTGCGCGATCAGCTTTCCATCAATGAGTTGTGCGGCCATAACTATCCTTCGGCTAAAGCAATGTTGGCAATAGTGTGACAAAAAACGCGCCTAAAAGCTATTGCGCAAACGTTTGCTTTTGCACTTTAGTGAGGATGAAGGAAAAATAATAAGCCGTCCATGGCGGCACGATGCTTTGTTAGACGGAAACACGAAAAGAACAGGCTTAGCGCTCTCGCCTCCCTGCGTCGCATCAATGGATAACCAGTAAACGATGTGGTTTTGAGCAACCGCGTCAAGATTTTAGGGAAAAGCGTTGACGACGCCTAACGTCGCTTTATAATCCACGCTGCGTAAAGACAGTGCGCCCTTAGCTCAGTTGGATAGAGCAACGGCCTTCTAAGCCGTGGGTCACAGGTTCGAATCCTGTAGGGCGCGCCATTTTACTTTCTCCCCCGTTTTCTCTCCCAATTGCTCTGAAAATAACCAAACGCGCATAAAACCG
This sequence comes from Salinivibrio sp. IB282, assembly GCF_001995685.1. Lineage (NCBI taxonomy): Bacteria > Pseudomonadati > Pseudomonadota > Gammaproteobacteria > Vibrionales > Vibrionaceae > Salinivibrio > Salinivibrio sp. IB282. The sequence goes on from NZ_MUET01000001.1 coordinate 29,345, forward strand.
TAAAAACTGTGATCTTACGCGGTTGAATTGTGAGATATCACCCCAATTTCGATATTGAAACGCCATCGGTCGCCCCTTGTCTCGACTCAGTTGACGGGTGCCGCTATAATAGCGCGTCTTAATTTTCAGTCTCGGATGAGATAGCTCGATACGCCAATCGCGTGTATCCGGATTCGCAGGGGCTATGACGGATTCATAGCTCAGATGATGCCACCAGTAAAACTGGTAAACATCACTCAGTACCCCTGAGTAAATTTGAGGTTAAATTTATAATGCAAGTTACCGTTGAAACCACCGAAGGCCTTAAGCGCCAAATGACCATCACAGTGCCTGCTGCCAACATCGATGATGCAGTCACTAAAGAGCTACGCAATATCGCTAAGAATCGTCGTTTTGATGGTTTCCGTAAAGGTAAAGTTCCATTGAAGATGGTGTCACGCATGTACGGTGACACAGTACGCCAAGACGTGCTGGGCGAAGTGATGCAGCGTCACTTCATTGAAGCGATGATCCAAGAAAAAGTGAACCCAGCAGGGGCGCCAAGCTTTACACCCGTTGAAAACGAAGCGGGTCAAGATTTGGTCTTTAAAGCTGACTTTGAAGTGTACCCAGAAGTGGAGCTGCAAGGTCTAGACGCGATTAGCGTTGAAAAGCCAAAAGCCGAAGTGCAGGAAAGCGATGTGGATGAAATGCTTGATACGCTACGCAAGCAACAAGCAAGCTGGGTAGAAGCAGACGGTGAAGCGAAAGAGAACAGCCGTGTCACCTTAGACTTTGTGGGTACCATCGACGGTGAAGAGTTTGAAGGCGGTAAAGCTGAAGGCTTCCAACTAGAAATGGGCCAAGGTCGTATGATCCCAGGCTTTGAAGACGGCCTAGTGGGTAAAAAAGCGGGTGAAGAATTCACTATCGATGTGAACTTCCCAGACGACTACCACGCTGAGAACCTAAAAGGTAAAGCAGCACAGTTTGCGATTAAACTGCATACAGTGGAAGAACAAGAGCTGCCTGAGCTGACTGAAGAGTTCGTACAGCGCTTTGGCATTGCTGATGGCAGCGTAGAAGGCCTGAAAGCAGAAGTGCGTAAAAACATGGATCGCGAGCTCAAGCAAGCGATCAAAAACAAGGTAAAAGAGCAGGTACTAGACGGCTTGGTTGAGCAAAACCAAATCGATGTACCGTCTGCGCTGATTGAGCAAGAAATTGGCACCTTGCGCCAGCAAGCGGCACAGCGCTTTGGTGGCAACATGGACAGCGCGTCTCAGCTACCCCGTGAGCTATTTGAAGAGCAAGCCAAACGCCGTGTAAGCGTTGGCCTGCTGCTTGGTGAAGTGATCAAGTCGGAAGAGCTTGAAGCGGATGATGAGCGCGTTAAAGCACTGATCGAAGAAATGGCATCGGCGTATGAAGATCCATCAGAAGTTGTCGCTTACTATGAGAAAGACGAAAAGCTGATGGAAAACATGCGTAACGTCGCGCTAGAAGAGCAAGCGATTGATGCACTGCTAGCAAAAGCCACTGTCACCGAAGCTGAAGTCGGCTTTAGTGACTTGATGAACGCTTCGCAGCAAGCTTAATCAAGGTTAAAAAACGTTTGTGTCGCATTGACACTGCGTAAATGGATTTGCTTACAATGGCCCTAATGACTTGTCATTTGGGCCATTTTTTCCATCTACTGAGTCGCTATACGGGCCGCTTAGCCGTTGAGAGTGCGAGACGTTTTAGCCACAAAAAATCTTGTTGGATCATTAAGCTGCGTTCATCGATTTAAGATTTTAGTGACCTGTTACAGCGTTTTGTGCTAAACCTTGGTTAAGGCAAGAGTTATAACGAATTCGATTAGGGATATTACGCTATGAGCCAACAACACAATAATGCCATGCCGCCAATTATGGACGCCCTTGTCCCTATGGTGGTGGAACAAACCTCGCGCGGCGAGCGCTCTTACGATATATACTCTCGCCTGCTTAAAGAACGCATCATCTTCCTCACTGGGCAAGTGGAAGATCAAATGGCAAATTTGATTGTGGCGCAGATGCTGTTCTTAGAGTCAGAGAATCCAGAAAAAGACATTTATTTGTACATCAACTCACCAGGTGGCGTGGTCACGGCGGGGATGGCGATTTATGACACCATGCAGTTTATTAAACCAGATGTGAGCACTCTGTGTACTGGCCAAGCCTGCTCAATGGGGTCGTTCCTGTTGGCTGGGGGGGCGAAAGGCAAACGGTATTGCCTACCGAATTCACGGGTGATGATTCACCAGCCGCTAGGAGGCTTCCAAGGCCAAGCGTCTGACATTGAAATTCATGCCCAAGAAATGATCAAAACCAAGCACCGCCTCAACACCTTGTTAGCTGAGCATACAGGCCAGCCGATGGAAGTGATTGAGCGTGACACCGACCGTGATAACTTCATGGCGGCACAAGAAGCGGTGGACTATGGCTTGGTTGACGCCGTATTAAGTCAACGAGACTAAACCCAACATGCCTTAGGGCGTTGAAATCAAGCAAGCTGCGTGAACAAGTGCAAAGCTTGTCAGTGGTTGGGTCGGAAAAAGTGGCCGATTTGTTGTAAACTCAACATAAGGCAACGACGGGCAAATGCCCCAAAGAGGTTAGCGAATGACAGACAAGCGAAAAGACGGTGGAAGCGGAAAGCTGCTTTACTGCTCATTCTGTGGTAAGAGCCAACACGAAGTTCGTAAGTTAATTGCCGGGCCATCGGTCTACATATGTGATGAGTGTGTTGACCTGTGTAATGACATTATCCGCGAAGAAATCAAAGAAGTGATGCCGAAGCGCGAGGGAGATACCTTGCCCGCGCCGAGTGAAATTCGTGCACACCTTGACGATTATGTCATTGGTCAAGAGCAAGCGAAAAAAGTGCTCTCGGTTGCAGTATACAACCACTACAAACGCTTGCGAAACGGTGACAAAAGCGCAGATGGCGTGGAGCTGGGCAAGAGTAACATCTTGCTGATCGGTCCTACCGGTAGTGGTAAAACACTGCTGGCCGAAACGCTTGCGCGCTTTTTGGATGTGCCATTTACCATGGCAGACGCCACCACATTGACCGAGGCCGGTTATGTGGGTGAAGACGTAGAAAACATTATCCAGAAGCTGTTGCAAAAGTGCGATTACGATGTCGCCAAAGCGGAGCGTGGAATCGTCTATATCGATGAGATTGACAAGGTCTCTCGTAAATCCGACAACCCATCTATTACCCGAGACGTTTCTGGGGAAGGGGTGCAACAGGCACTGCTTAAATTGGTAGAAGGAACAGTCGCGTCGATTCCTCCTCAGGGAGGACGTAAGCATCCACAGCAGGAATTTTTGCAAGTAGACACGTCGAAAATCCTGTTTATCTGTGGCGGTGCGTTTGCGGGCCTCGATAAAGTGGTGGAGCAACGTGTCGACACAGGCTCTGGCATTGGCTTTGGTGCACAGGTCAAAGGTGCCACGGATCGTTCAGCCGACGAGTTCTTTGGCAAAGTTGAACCTGAAGACATGGTGAAATACGGTCTGATCCCTGAATTTATCGGGCGTCTGCCCGTCACCGCGGTATTGAGAGAGCTCGATGAAGATGCCTTGGTGCAAATTCTACGTGAACCTAAGAACGCACTCACGAAGCAGTATGGTGCCTTGCTTGAGCTAGACGGTGTCGAGCTTGAGTTCCGGGACGACGCACTGCGTGCTATCGCTAAAAAAGCGATGGAGCGTAAAACAGGTGCACGTGGCCTGCGCTCGATTGTCGAAGCTGTGTTGTTGGATACCATGTACGACTTACCGTCAATGAAAGACGTGAGCAAAGTGGTGATTGACGATTCAGTGATCCGAGGTGAATCTGCACCTCTACTGATGTATGAACACGCGGATAACCAAGCGGCGGGTGGCGAGTAATATCGTTACATAAGGTTATCAGTGATATAGAAAAAGGGAGTGACAACTCCCTTTTTTATTTTCTGACGGTTGAGCCGTTGAAACCTGTCCAATAGACCCCATATACTCATAATCAGATTGAATGGAAGAGAGAAGCATATGAACTTGGAGCGTTCCGAGCGCATTGACATTCCGGTGCTGCCACTTCGGGATGTGGTGGTTTATCCTCACATGGTGATCCCGCTTTTTGTGGGAAGGGAAAAGTCGATACGCTGCCTTGAAGCGGCGATGGACAACGACAAACAGATTCTACTGGTTGCGCAAAAAGATGCCGCCACTGATGATCCAAGTATCTCAGATTTATACACCGTTGGTACGGTGGCAACCATTCTCCAGCTTCTTAAACTTCCAGATGGCACTGTGAAAGTGCTGGTTGAAGGGATGCAGCGTGCGCGCATCGAGCAGTTTAGTGAAGATGATTTCTTCACTGCGCAGGCCGAGTATTTGACCACGCCAAGCTTGGATGAGCGTGAGCAAGAAGTGTTGGTTCGCACGGCGATCAGCCAGTTTGAAGGCTTTATTAAGCTCAACAAGAAGATCCCGCCAGAAGTACTGACATCCTTAAATGGTATTGAAGAGGCGGCGCGTCTCGCTGATACCATTGCTGCCCACATGCCGCTTAAGCTTGAAGACAAGCAAAACGTGTTGGAAATCGTTGATATTTCCGAGCGTCTCGAATACCTGATGACCATGATGGAGTCTGAGATTGACTTGCTTCAGGTTGAGAAGCGCATCCGTGGCCGCGTTAAAAAGCAAATGGAAAAGAGCCAGCGCGAGTACTATCTCAATGAGCAAATGAAAGCCATTCAGAAAGAGCTGGGTGAGCTGGATGATGCGCCGGATGAGTTTGAAGCGCTGAAGCAAAAAATCGAAGAGTCAAAAATGCCGCAGGAGGCGCGGGAAAAAACCGAGCAAGAACTGCAAAAGCTGAAAATGATGTCTCCGATGTCGGCGGAAGCGACTGTGGTACGCAGCTATATCGATTGGATGATTAGTGTGCCATGGGCGAAGCGCTCAAAAGTGAAGAAAAACTTAGCCCGGGCGGAAGAAGTATTGAACGCCGATCACTACGGGCTTGAGCGTGTCAAAGACCGCATCTTGGAATACCTCGCGGTACAGAACCGGATGAAGAAGCTGAAAGGTCCGATTCTTTGCTTAGTGGGACCGCCAGGGGTGGGTAAAACCTCGCTAGGGCAGTCTATTGCGCGTGCCACCGGGCGTAAATATACCCGTATGGCCTTGGGTGGTGTGCGTGATGAAGCGGAAATCCGTGGTCATCGCCGGACCTACATCGGCTCATTACCCGGCAAGCTGATTCAGAAGATGTCTAAAGTGGGCGTCCGTAACCCGCTGTTCCTGCTTGATGAAATCGATAAGGTATCGTCTGACATGCGCGGCGATCCATCATCAGCGTTACTTGAAGTGCTCGATCCTGAGCAAAACAACGCGTTTAACGACCATTATCTAGAGGTCGACTATGATCTCTCGGATGTGATGTTCGTGGCGACGTCTAACTCGATGAATATCCCCGGCCCGCTGCTGGATCGGATGGAAGTGATCCGGCTTTCAGGTTACACCGAGGACGAGAAGCTCAACATTGCTAAACAGCATTTGATTGACAAGCAAGTGGCGCGCAATGGCTTGAAAGCGCATGAGATCACCATTGAAGACTCGGCAATCATCGGCATTATTCGTTACTACACACGCGAAGCGGGCGTACGTAGCCTTGAGCGAGAGATTTCTAAGCTATGCCGCAAGACGGTAAAAGAAATCCTGCTTAATAGCGAACTTAAGCAAGTGACGGTGACGGATGAGAACTTGCCAGATTACTTAGGCGTCCGCCGCTTTGATTACGGTAAAGCGGATGAGCAAAATCGCGTGGGTCAAGTAACTGGGCTTGCTTGGACTGAAGTGGGTGGCGACTTGCTCACTATCGAGACCGAAGCGATGCCAGGTAAAGGCAAACTGACGCACACAGGCTCGCTGGGCGATGTGATGCAAGAGTCGGTGCAAGCGGCGATGACCGTGGTGCGTAGCCGTGCTGACAAACTGGGTATCAATAGCGACTTTTACGAGAAGCGTGATATTCATGTCCACGTCCCTGAAGGCGCTACCCCGAAAGACGGACCGAGCGCAGGTATCGCGATGTGTACCGCGTTAGTTTCAAGCTTAACCGGTAACTCCGTGCGTTCCGATGTGGCAATGACCGGCGAGATCACCTTACGTGGTGAAGTGCTCCCGATTGGTGGCTTGAAAGAAAAACTATTGGCTGCACGTCGCGGGGGTATCAAAACCGTTGTCATTCCAAAAGAGAACGAGCGCGATCTGGAGGACATTCCTGCTAACGTCAAAGAGGATTTATCTATCCATCCAGTGCGCTGGATTGACGAGGTTTTAACCATTGCGTTAGAGAATAACCCACTCGGCATTGAGTTGGTTAACGCCGAAAAGAGTGACATGCAGCAAAATTAAGCAACGTAAAACGCTGACAGGCAGTAAAAGGCTTGTCAGCGTTTTTTTTGCTCGCTAACGTTGCTCTGACGCATTGCCTGCATGGGGCGGGCAAGCGCGCTTTCAACGTCTTTCGTCGACAAAGCGTCTGTTATTGAACACCGCAACATTGATAGGTTTGCGGAGATGTAATCTAAGGGGATGAAAAAGTGAATAAGTCGGAACTGATTGATCATATTGCAGAAGGTGCGGATATTTCTAAGGCCTCAGCAAACCGTGCATTGGATGCCTTCGTCGAGGCGGTGTCTGACACATTGAAGTCAGGCGACCAAGTCGCGCTAGTGGGCTTTGGCACCTTCTCTGTACGCGAACGCGCCGCACGCAAGGGCCGTAACCCGCAGACTGGCGCTGAAATTGATATCGCAGCGGCCAAAGTACCTGGCTTTAAAGCGGGTAAAGCCTTAAAAGACGCCGTTAACGAGTAATAATCACGTGACTCGCTGCCGAATTATTCGCGTTTGACGGGGCGTTGGAGCTGCAAAGCCACTAACAACCGCGTATAATTCTGCACACAAGAGCGTAAAGGCGCATCACATGATGCGCCTTTTTAGTTGAAAACCAACCAGCCCAAACCAGTTGGAGTACCGGCCAGTTATGATGGAACGTATACGCGAAGGCACCAATAGTCTTGCGGTGAAGATCATTTTAAGCCTTATTATCTTTTCCTTTGCTTTTGCCGGTGTCGGCAGCTATCTGGCAGGCGGTTCCAACCCGCCCGCTGCAACCGTCGGCGATAAAGAAATCAGCCGTGCAGAGCTCGATCGAGCTTATCAAAACGAACGTGCTCGTATGCAGCAACAGGCGGGAGAGCAGTTTAATCAACTGCTGGGTAACCCAGAGTATGTGAAGCGTTTTCGTCAAAACATCTTAGATCGAATGATCAATGACTTGCTGTTAGAGCAGGCAGCCAGCGACCTTGGCCTGCGTGTGAGTGATGCACAAGTCAAAGCCGCGATCCGTGAGATGCCACAGTTCCGTCAAGGCGGGCAGTTTAATAACGACCGCTACCAGGCCGCTCTGCGCCAAACGGGCATGAGTGCCGATGAGTTTGCTAATTACATGCGCACGGATTTAATGCGTCAGCAACTGGTAAATGGCTTACAAAGTTCGGGGTTTGTGTTACCGAGTGAGCTGGAAAGCCTGTATCGCCTAGAAGCACAGAGTCGGCAAGTGCGCACCATCACGCTCCCGGTGGATGATTTTGCGGAGCAGGTAACGCTCACGGACGATGAGCTAGAAGCATACTATCAAGCTCACCGAGACGATTATATCCAACCTCGCATGGTCAAAGTCGCTTATGTAGAGCTAACGGGAGAGGGACTGGCTAATGAGGTTCAGATCTCGGATGAAGCCATCGCGACTTATTACCAAGAGAACCWGTCTCAGTATGGCTCACAAGAACGTCGTAAAGTCAGCCACATCCTAATTGAAGGAACAGGTGATGAGGCCAAAGCCAAAGCTGAGCAAGCGTTAGAGCGCCTGAACCAAGGCGACGCATTTTCCGCGCTGGCAAAGGAAATGTCTGATGACACCTTCAGTGCTGAGCAGGGTGGGTCACTGGATTGGATTGAACCTGGTGTGATGGATCCGGCGTTCGAGAAAGCGGCGTATGCGTTGTCAGAGAAAGGCGATACCTCTGGGCTGGTTCAATCTGACTTTGGTTATCATATTATCCGTTTAGATGATATTGATCCGGCGGATGTCACTCCGCTTGCAGAGGTAAAAGACGATATTCGTAGCGAATTGCAACAAGCGCGTGCGGCGGATCGTTTCTACGCGCAGTCTACCACACTAGCGGAAGTCGCGTTTGAAGAAGCGAACGGTTTGGAGCCAGCGGCTGACGCGGTGAATGGCAAGGTGCAGTATACTGATTACTTTGCGTTAGACGCGGCGACTGGCTTGATGGCTCGCCCTCAAATCCAGCAAGCACTTGACAGCTATGATGTACGTGAAAACGGGCTCAACTCAGAGTTGATTGAATTGTCTGGCGAGCATGCCATTGTCGTGCGTCTTGATGATGTGAAGCCGGAAAAGCAGCTCAGCTTTGCTGACGTGAAAGAGCAAGTTCGCGAAACGCTTGCTGCCGAGAAAGGGCAAGAGCAGGCGAAAGAAACGGCTGGAGACTTGATTACCCAGCTCGAAGAAAGCGGTGAGTTAACGGAAAGCGATTACACCTTTAGCGCACCGATGACACTTAACCGTGTGTCGCAACAACAAGCCGTCGCGGAACTGGCGTTTTCTCTGCCACAGCCTGCATCAGAGACGGCGAGTTATGGTGTCACACAAAACCGCCAAGGTGACGTCGTGGTTGTCGCACTGGACAAGGTGGTGACCCCTGAGGTGCCGGCTATCAGCCCGCAAAGTCAAATGGCGGCGCGTGTTCAACGCGCGATGAGTAATACGTCATTGTCTGCGACCTTACAAGCATTGCGTGAAGACGTCGATGTGACTTACGCGGAGTCAGATACCCAGTAAGCGAGTGGGCAGCAGGAGTTCGATCTCTCTCGCACCCTCTTTGCTTGAGTAAGAAAAACGGCGCTAGGACTTTGTCCTGCGTCGTTTTTCTTTTATCGCTCACATGCAAATAGGCGAGCGCGGACTTAGGGTAAGGCTGACATTTCTACAAGGAGTGAAATCATGAAACACCTTTTATCCTGTCTGTTCTTTGCCCTTGCGTTGGTGACGGCGCCGGTGAGTTGGAGTGCTGATGAAAACGCCGCTCAAGCGACTGAGCAAGTTGAGCGTCTTTCCGTTAACATCAATACGGCGAGTGAGCAGCAGTTATCAGATCAACTCAAGGGGATTGGTCCGGCGAAGGCTAAGGCCATTATTGAGTATCGCCAAGCCCACGGTGAATTTAGCTCGCCAGACGCACTGATGGAGGTCAAAGGCATTGGTCCTTCAACATTGGATAAAAACCGAGACCTCATAAAGGTGTAACCACACTCGCGCAAAGTGGTGTTTGCCGCTTTGCGCGAATAATACTTGTGTCTGTTGGCCTGAATGCACACAATGACAGCGATGTGTAGCATGGTAGCAGGATGCGATGACTCAAAAACAAAGCCACTTTTTTGCCCACCTTGCGCGAATGAAGCTGATTTATCGTTGGCCTCTGATGCGCAATGTTTCCGCCGAAAATATCTCTGAACATAGCTTACAAGTTGCCTTTGTGGCGCATGCGCTAGCGTTAATCAATAACAAACGCTTTAATGGCCACTATCAACCCGAGCGTGTTGCGGTATTGGCGATGTTCCATGATTGCAGCGAAGTGATCACCGGTGACTTACCTACCCCAGTCAAGTACTTCAACCCTTCGATTGCGGGGGAGTATAAAAAAATAGAGAAAATGGCTGAGAAAAAGCTTATCGCGATGTTGCCGCCTGAGTTGCAAGAGGAATATAGCGGGCTGATAGACTCAGATCACATCGCGCCGGATGATTACCAGCTGGTTAAACAAGCCGACACCTTATGTGCGTATTTAAAGTGCCTAGAAGAAATTGCCGCGGGGAACCATGAGTTTGAGCAAGCRAAGAAGCGGCTGGAAGCCTCGTTAGAAAAAAGGCGCTCCCCGGCGAGCGATTACTTTATGGCTACCTTTGTGGATAGTTTTACACTCTCGTTGGATGAGATCAGTGATGATGGATTTTGACCTGTCTGACGCCTGGCAAACTCGCCAGATGGCGAATGAGAAAAAAAAGCGCCGTCATGATAAGCGCACGGCCTATCAGCGCGATCGTGCGCGAATTCTGCACTCAGCGGCCTTTCGACGCTTGCAAGCTAAAACCCAGGTGCTCGGTGCCGAGCACAGCGACTTTTATCGGACTCGGTTAACCCATTCACTTGAGGTCTCGCAAATTGGTACCGGTATTGTCGCGCAGCTCAAAGAGAAACAACCCGCATTTCGCCCTCTGCTGCCATCGACGGGTTTGATGGAAAGCCTCTGTTTGGCTCACGATATCGGCCATCCGCCTTATGRTCATGGCGGTGAAATCGCACTGAATTACATGATGCGAAATGACGGTGGTTTTGAGGGCAATGCGCAAACCTTTCGCATTGTCACGCTGCTTGAGCCCTATACACAAGCTCACGGGATGAACTTGGCGCGTCGCACTTTACTGGGAGTGATGAAGTACCCTGCGTTAATCAGTGCCGCTCACAATGGCAATCAGCCTGCGCCCGTTAACGACTTTCGCCATCTCAAAGCGCGGGAGTGGCAACCTGCCAAGGGCATTTATGATGATGATAAAGCGCGGCGAGATTGGGTGCTTGCGCCGCTTAATGAGGCGGATCGCGCGTTATTTTTAGCGTTTCGTGATCATACGGCCACGGATCAACACCGCAAAACACGCTATAAATCACTCGATTGCTCTATTATGGAGCTGGCCGATGACATCGCTTATGGCGTCCATGACTTGGAAGATGCCATCGTGATGGGCTTGGTGACCCGAGAGCAATGGCAAGAGGCGGTCGCCAGTCATTTGGCAGAATGCGGTGACCCTTGGCTAGAGGCCAACATTGGCGAGTTGAGCGAGCAAATGTTTGGCCCACCGTACGAGCGTAAAGACGCCATTGGTGCCTTGGTGAATACCTTATTGACCTCGGTGGAAGTGGCACCGACCAATCAAGATGGCACCCACAGTTTCACCTCGCCGCTATTGGCGTGGAATGCCTATTTGACTGAGGTCATGGCCGGTGTTTTGGAGGTGTTAAAGCGCTTTGTCAGTGAGTTTGTGGTTAAACAGCCAGAGCTTCAGGTGGTGGAGTACAAAGGCCAGCAGTTGGTGATGGAGCTGTTTGATGCCTTTGCGTCTGATCCCGAGCGTTTGTTGCCAACCGACTATCGACGCGATTGGCTGGCCGCCAGAGAGCGGGGAGAATCAGGGATGCGGGTGATTGCTGATTACCTGTCGTCGATGACTGATAGCTTTGCGCAAAAGCTTCACAGCACCATGTTTACCGCCGCCAGTAACGGCCCGCTATACGCGATTCGTTAGCCATGGGCAGAGCGAAAAGGTTGATGGTTTAGCCCCACGAGTAAGACAACAAGCACCTTGCGTGCTCAGTCGCGGCGTTTACTCGCATTGGGTAGAAAAGCGAGTTGGCGTGCAATCATGGTGTCGAAGCTATCGAGCAAAGGCTGGTAGCGTTTGGCATTATCCTCCAACTGACTCAGCGCCATGTACCCGGCCTCGAGCGTGGAAAGCGCCCCTGGCTTGCGACTTTTACGAATCTGATAGTGGCTGGGCATCTTTGCGGCAATACTGACACTGGGAAGTGCCTGTAAATTGGTCGACAACTGATACATTTTATAGGCTTTCTTCCAGGTCCCATCCAGTAGAATAATCCCTTGTTTGGCACTCGCCCCTTCGGCCATCATCTCACTGAGTGGCAGTGCGTTTTCACCGGGGTAGAGCACGACATAATTGATGTCTGGATCCGCCAACAACCCATTCAGTTGGGGATGCTGGCTAAAATCTTCTCCGACTAAGGTAACGCAATGTTGTAGCGAAAGGCTCAGTAGGCAGGCACTATTCTTTGGATGCGAGACTTCATCAGGGTGCTGAAGTAGGATCACGGGATTGGGGTTATCAATCTTGGTAATGGCATCGCAAATGCAAATGGCGTGGGCTTTATGGCAGCGAGAGCAGTATCGAGACATACGAATCAGGGCGCTATAAATGGAATATGGCGATCAATAACACAACGCAAGCCGTGTCGCACGTACTTGCGTTATCAATGGCTTCGCGTGATCAGGCTTTTTGGCTGTACCCGCTCAGAAAGCGTTCAAAGCGACTGATCGCCATCTCCAAGTCATCCACACGGGGAAGGGTTACAAGCCGGAAATGATCGGGTTGATGCCAATTAAACCCCGTACCATGCACCATAAGCACTTTCTCTTGGAGTAAAAAGTCCAGCATCAACTTTTCATCGTTATGGATGTTATACCGCTTGGTGTCGATTTTCGGGAAGAGATAGAGCGCGCCTTTCGGCTTTTTACAGCTCACCCCAGGAATTTGGTTGATAAGCTCGTAGGCTTTGTCGCGCTGCTCCAGCAATCGACCGCCGGGTAAGATAAGCTCATTAATGCTCTGGTATCCCCCCAACGCGGTTTGAATCGCATGTTGCATGGGCACATTGGCACAAAGCCGCATTGATGCCAGCATTTCAAGGCCTTCAATGTACCCGCGCGCGTGTTGTTTGGGGCCGGTTACCAGCATCCAACCAGCGCGAAACCCGCAAACTCGGTAGGCTTTGGATAAACCGTTGAAGGTCAGGCACAGTACATCCGGCGCCAAGGTGGCGATGGAGTAATGTTGCGCGCCATCATAGAGAATTTTATCGTATATTTCGTCGGCAAAAATGATCAGGTTATGCTGGCGCGCGATCTCCACCACTTTCAATAAAAAGTCGCGGCTATAGACCGCCCCTGTCGGATTATTGGGGTTAATCAGGACAATCCCCCGGGTGCTGGGCGTGATCTTACGTTTGATATCCTCTAAGTCTGGATACCAGTCCGACTCTTCATCGCAAAGGTAATGGACAGGCCTGCCCCCTGATAAAGATGCTGCTGCCGTCCAGAGTGGATAGTCGGGTGAGGGCACCAGTAACTCGTCGCCATTGTTAAGCAGCGCTTGCATGGCCATCACGATAAGCTCGGAGGCACCGTTGCCCAAATAGACGTCTTCCACGTCTAAGTCCATCAAGCCGCGTTTTTGGTAGTGCTGTACCACCGCTTTACGGGCGGAATAGAGCCCTTTTGAATCGCAATATCCTTGCGAAGTCGGGAGATTGCGGATCACATCCACCAAGATTTCATCAGGGGCATCAAAGCCAAACGGAGCGGGGTTACCGATATTCAGCTTAAGAATGCGGTGTCCCTCTTCTTCGAGGCGTTTCGCTTCTTTCATGACTGGACCGCGAATGTCGTAGCAGACATCATCCAGCTTGGCGGACATTCCAATGGTTTGCATTAACGTTCCTGTAAATAAAAAGGTGAAAATTGTTATTAGGCTTTTTTGATAACTTACACTATTTGTTTGCCAATTCGAAAGACTTAGGCGGATAAAGTTTTACTGCCACGAATGGAACAAAAAAATCGACCAAGTTTGACAGATAACTGATCTAGCGCATATTTGTAAAAGACGCTCACAGGTAGACTGACAAGCAAGAATAACGTGCTACATAAAAAGAGTACGGATTGACTTGCAAAGAGCACTGCCGCTTAGGCGGTTGGAGGATGTCGTGACTACCTTGATTCAAGCGGCTAATCATTTACAAAGCCAAGTAGCGATCAGTCAAGCGCCTGTTCAACTGACCATGGCGTTTACTTGGCCAGGTGATTTATCGCCCGTTGCTTGGTTGGATGCACAGCCTGTTTACCCGAAAACCTACTGGCAATCACGCGATGGTCGTGAAGAGGTATTGGTACTGGGCGCTGGCCGCCAGTTTTCTCAGTTGTCAGCGGCTCAAGCCAGTCTGTTGCCTGACCAGCGCATTTGGGGCTGTGTGGCCTTTGATGATGCGCCCGGTTATGGTGATTTTTTCTTACCGGTGGTGGAGCTAATTAGGCGCGATCAACAGTGGCACCTGAGCGTTAACCTCACTGAAGCGTGCGACAGTCAAGCTGTACTGAATCAGATCATTTGGCAAGGCCGTCCATTGGCGGCACAACATGCCGTCGTCCGTGAGGAAACACATACACCCAGCCGCGCTCAATGGCGTCAATCTGTCCGTTGTGCGTTGACACACATGGAGCAGACCGCACTACAAAAAGTGGTGCTGGCGCGTCAAACGCGTCTCTCGCTCAATGCACCGATCAGTGCCGGCCAGCTGTTACAGCATAGCCAGCAGCATAACGTCGAGAGTTTTCACTTCCTTTTTGCTACCGGACCTGATGACGCTTTTGTTGGCTCAACCCCGGAGCGGCTATATCGTCGTCGCGATTGTCGTGTCACCACAGAAGCGGTGGCAGGGACGGTGCGTCGTGGTGCAAGCTTTAGTGACGATCACCATCTTGGCGAGTGGCTATTAAGTGACACCAAAAACGTGCACGAGAATCAGCTGGTGGTGGATGACATTTTCGCCGGACTGCGCCGTCATGCCTTAACCATTACGGTTGACCCTGAACCGCACCTGATTGTGCTTCGCCATCTTCAGCATTTACGTCGTCGTATCAGCGCCATCATCGGACCTGGTGTCGATGATGCTGTGTTGCTCAGTGCCTTACAGCCTACCGCCGCGGTGGCCGGGTTGCCGCGTGAAAACGCGCGCACCTTTTTAGCCGAGCAAGGCATCGCACGTGGCCGTTATAGCGGTGCAGTCGGTTATCTGTCTCAGCGTGAAAGCYAGTTTTGTGTGGCGATACGCAGTGCCCAAGTGACAGAGAATACCGTGGACTTATATGCCGGCGCCGGGATTGTCCCTGGGTCGGATCCGGATGCTGAGTGGCAAGAGCTGGACAATAAGCTCACGACTCTCCGTCAGTGTTTGCCTGCTTGCACGGTGCCGGAAAAAGACACTATCAGACTCGGAGCCTGCTAATGTCGCTTTCTCTCACACACACTTGGGCAGAGGTGGTGATAGAAGAGCTATCGCGCCTAGGCATCAGGCATATTTGTATCGCGCCTGGTTCACGTTCCACACCCTTGACGTTGGCCGCGGTGAAACAAAGTCAGCATCCCCAACGTCCGGTGACAATCCACCGTCATTTTGATGAGCGCGGGCTGGGTTACCTTGCCCTTGGCTTGGCCAAGAGTGCCCGTGAGCCTGTCGCGGTGATCGTGACCTCAGGCACCGCGGTGGCAAACTTGTTGCCCGCCGTGGTGGAAAGTGGCTTAACCGGTGAACCGTTAGTGATTCTTTCTGCTGACCGCCCATTTGAATTAATCGATTGTGGCGCCAACCAAGCGATTACCCAATCAGGCCTGTTTTCGTCCCATGTGACCGCTGAATTGGCGCTTCCGGCACCGACCGCTGAGATCCCTTTGCCGGCATTACTCACCAAGGTGGATCAGCTACTTGCACGTCAGGCTGAGCAAGGGGGGAGCGTCCATATTAACTGTCCGTTTCGTGAGCCTTTTTATGGCGAACGCGATGAGACAGAGGAGAAAAAGCTTCGCGAGTCTGTTGCCCACTGGTGGCAAAGCGGCCAGTGTTATACCCGCTATCATCAAGCTCGCTGTTGTGCGATGCCTGAATGGCCGCCTTGGTTGAGGCCGTCTAATGGGAGCCCGCGAACAGTGATTGTACTTGGTGCTGTGCCGGCGGGGCTGTCCGAGGCGGTGGAGTCGTTAGCGAGTGCGCTTCATGCCATTATCTTGGCCGATCCGCAGTCAGGGGTGGCGAGCAGTGCGCCAGGCTACGATCTGTGGCTTAACCACCCCGATCTTTTCCAGCAATTGAACCAAGCTCAATGGGTGATTCAGCTCGGGGGGCGCTTGGTGTCTAAACGCCTGGGCCAATGGCTGGCGCAAACGCAAGCTCACTACTGGCTGATCAGCGAACACACGCAAGCGCTAGATCCTAACCATCAGTCTTTAGAGCAATTTATTGTGCCGCATCCTCATTGGTCGTTTTGGCTCCAGGCGTTGGCCGAGTCAGTGACTAACACTGACTCGGCACCTGGAGAGGGTATTGATAGCGTCAAGACATGGCAGCAGACGTTGATACGAGAAGCCAAGCATCAGATGCAGCAGGCTGCCACGACCTTGTCCCACACGGCATTATCGGAACATAGCGTGTTTCAACAGCTCCCTGCTTTGCTTCCCAAGTGGGCAGATATTTTTATCGGTAATAGCTTAGCGATCCGCTTAGCCGATATATGGTCTGATCTTTCCGGCCATCGGGTGTTTGCTAATCGCGGCGCGTCTGGCATTGATGGTTTACTGGCCTGTGCCGCTGGGGTGCAGCGATACCGCGCTCAACCTATGTTAGTGGTGTTGGGTGATACCAGTGCCCTTTACGATCTTAATAGTTTTGCATTATGGCGAGAGACATCCGCGCCAGCCGCCATCCTTATCCTTAATAACAATGGCGGTGGTATTTTTGATGCGCTGCCGGTTGATCAAACCCTGTGTGATACCTACTACCGGATGCCGCATGACCTCGGGTTTGAACATATCGCGGCGCAATTCTCTTTGGGTTTCCATCAACCCGCTACCCCAGATGATCTCGTGGCAAGCATGAATCAGGCGCTCACTACCCCTGGTGCTGATGTGATTGAGGTGGTGACGCCGGCCGGAGAAGCCGGGCAGGTGCTTAGCGAGTGCCTGGCTGCCATGGCCGCAAGGGGGACATATGCTTAGTTACCAGCAAGGCGGCGATCGGCATGGAAAGAAAGTGGTGTTTCTCCATGGTTTTTTAGGTAGCGGAGCAGATTGGCGCACGGTGACGGATAAAATGCACCATTGTCATTGGCTGTGTATTGATCTGCCCGGTCATGGTGGCAGCTTGAGCTGTCAATCCGTTGACTTTACCACGACTGTGGCAGCAATACGGCAAACGTGCCATCAGGTATGGGGGCACCAAAGAGCATGCTTGGTGGGATACTCGCTCGGCGCCCGTCTTGCTATGCATCTTGTCTGCACTCAACCTAGTCTCTGGCACGCGGTCTTCTTGGAAGCGGGTCATCCTGGGTTGACGGACAGCCACCAACGGCGCAAGCGGCTGGCACAGGATAGCCAGTGGGCGGAACGCTTCGCGCATCAAGCCATCGATGGGGTATTAGCTGAATGGTATCGACAACCGGTTTTTCATTCACTGACCGATGCGCAGCGGGCCGACCTTGTCGCGGCGCGTCGTGATAATCACGGCCCTGCTGTGGCGAAAATGCTAATGGCGACCTCCTTGGGTCGCCAGGCGAATTTACGCGCGGGGTTGGGTGAAGCCTTTCGACAAGGCGTCGTTATTGACTACCTTTGTGGAGAGCACGACAACAAATTTACCTCACTTGCACACTCACTATGGCAACACACAGGGATCCCCGCCACGTCGATAGAAGGGGCGGGGCACAACAGCCATGTTGAAAACCCAGATAGATTTGTGCAGGTACTGACGCAAAGTCACGCACTCGCTTGACTTTTTATCTTTATGACGGGCCTTGTCCCAAGCAACCGAGAAAAGGGAGACACTATGGCTGTCACGCCAGGGATCACCGAACAAGAGCTTTACGCGCCGATTGAGTGGGTACCCACCGAGCATACGTTTAGCGATATTCTGTACCATAAATCTGCCGACGGCATCGCTCGGATCACGATTAATCGTCCCCAGGTGCGCAATGCATTCCGGCCTCAAACGGTAAAAGAAATGATGCAAGCCTTGGTTGATGCGCGCTATGACAGCCGAGTGGGCGTGATTATTCTCACTGGGTTGGGAGAGAAGGCGTTTTGCTCTGGCGGCGATCAGTCCGTGCGGGGCGACTACGGCGGTTATCAAGATGATGAAGGCACGCATCATTTGAATGTGTTGGACTTTCAGCGTCAGATCCGCACCTGTCCTAAACCCGTCATCGCCGCTGTTGCAGGCTATGCCGTCGGCGGTGGCCATGTGCTGCATATGATGTGCGATCTAACCATCGCCGCTGATAACGCCCAATTTGGCCAAACAGGTCCCAAGGTCGGCAGCTTTGACGGCGGCTGGGGAGCCTCTTATATGGCGCGGATTGTGGGCCAGAAAAAAGCCCGTGAAATCTGGTTCTTGTGCCGTTTCTACAATGCGCAAGAAGCCGTAGACATGGGATTGGTGAACACAGTCGTGCCACTGGATGAGCTTGAGCGAGAGACAGTGCGCTGGTGCCGGGAAGTGCTCCAACACAGTCCTATGGCGCTACGCTGCTTAAAAGCGGCGTTGAATGCAGACTGCGATGGGCAGGCGGGTCTGCAAGAACTCGCCGGCAACGCCACCATGATGTTTTACATGACTGATGAAGGGCAAGAAGGGCGCAATGCCTTTAATGAAAAACGCCGCCCTGAATTTGATCGTTTCCCACGTAATCCATAGAGGTCACTATGAGACAGGCACGGATCTATCACTACACCTTGCCAGTCAATGCCGGTTTATTTGTCTGTGATCAGCCGTTAACGGAGCGAGAGGGCTTGGTGGTTGAATTAAGCGAGGGGGCACAACGTGGTTGGGGCGAAGTAGCGCCCCTTCCCGGCTTTAGCCAAGAAACCTTCGCCGAGGCACGTCATGCGTTAATTGCCGCCACCGCGGTTTGGTGTGATCATCGTAATATTGCCATGCCACAACTGCCGCCTTCGGTGGCATGGGGATTAAGCATTGCGCAAGCCGAGTTAGATAAATATTTGCCCACTCAGTCAGGGTTTGGTCATGTGCCTGTGTGCACAGGGGATCCGGATGCGCTGTTAATGACCCTGGGACAACAACCGGCGGGTCAGCCTTATGAGGCAAAAATCAAAGTGGGGGACTATGAGGTCGCCCGCGATCGGTTAATGATCGCGACCTTGTTAGAGGCATTACCGGACTTGAGGTTGCGTCTTGATGCGAATCGTCGCTGGCAGCCCGAGCAACTTGCCAGTTTTTGGAACGGTCTGAGTGAAGCACACCAAGCGCGAATTCACTGGATTGAAGAGCCTTGCCCCGATCCTCACCAGTCGCTTGTCCAAGCGCAGGCCTTAGGCTTTCCTTTGGCGTGGGACGAAAGCTTAACAGAGAGTCGCGATAGCGCGTTGCTTGAACACGATTTGGCATCTGCCTGGGTGATTAAGCCCAGCTTGCTCGGCGATCTGGCCACCATTGAACAATGGGTGAGTCGGGCGCACGCGCAAGGGAAAACGGCGGTGATTAGCTCGGCATTGGAAACCAGTTTGGGCTTAACCCAATTGTCTCGGTTGGCAAATTGGTTAACCCCGGGGGCCGTGCCAGGACTCGATACATTGAGAATTTATCAGCATCAACTCGATCGCACCTGGCCAGGGGCGTCGCAGCCATTGCTTCCGCTCGACGATCAACCACTCGTGTGGATAAACACCTTGTGAGTGAGGGCATGTTTGGGTTTGATACGTGGCCATGGCGGCAGTGGGCGGCCATGGCACCGAACGCGAAAGCGATTGATGGCGATACGCCGCTTACATGGGGTGAACTCACCGCTCTCGTGGATGGCCAGCAAGCGCGACTGGGTGAGGCGCCCATTGTGGTGCTCGATAGCGCATTGTCGCAAAGGGCGCTGATCGTGGGGATGCTCGCGGCTTGGCAGGCGGGGAAAAAAACGCTGGTATTGAATCAAGCTTTAAATGACGAGGTGCAAGCCACAGTGCTGAGTCAACTTGGCGTCTATCAATTTTTGCCTGACCGCTCGTATGAACCACGTGTCAATGTGCTGCCAACGAYGAGCCATTGGCAACCTGATCAGCCTTTGACGTTAACCTTAACTTCCGGGTCAACCGGTACGCCTAAAGTGATTGCTCACGCGGCTCATCAGCATCTCGCCAGTGCCGCTGGTTTAACCCAAATGCTGCCTTTTTTGGGCTTGGCGGATAAGACGACCTCTCTAGAAAATCGCGTCGATCGTTGGCTCTTATCTTTGCCACTGTTTCATATCTCCGGCTTAGCCATTGTATGGCGCTGGCTGTATAAAGGTGCTCAGCTGGCTATCTATCCATGCCGCGGGGGAAGCATGGCATCGGCGCTCACACATGTTAGCCACGCCTCTTTAGTGCCCACGCAACTCTATCGCGTGCTGCCCGCACTAAGACAATGCCCAGACACGGCCACCTTATCTCACGTGTTGCTTGGTGGCGCGGCGATTTCCAGTGCACTGACGGAGCAGGCAGAACAACACGGGATAAGCTGTTGGTGTGGGTATGGGATGACGGAAACGGCATCGACGGTCACCTTAAAACGCGCCGATGGACAGGATGACGTGGGCACCACCTTGCCTTATCGCGATCTGATAGTGGCGGATGACGGTGAGGTAATCCATCGCGGGGAGACGTTAGCTTTAGGGGTTTGGCAAGCGGGCGCCCTGCACCCAATTGATGCTTCTACAGGACTGGCCTCGCGCGATTTAGCCAGCTGGTGTAAGGACGTTCAGCCGCCGACACTGCGTATCATCGGGCGGAAGGATAATCAATTTATCTGCGGTGGGGAGAACGTTCAGCCCGAGGTGATCGAGGCACATTTGCAACAGTGTGCCGAGATCCGTCAGGCCATAGTCGTTCCGATTGACGATCGCGAATTCGGGGCGCGCCCGTTGGCGATTATCCAGAGTCGGGGCCATCTCCACGCCCAGCAGCTGGCTGATTATTGTCGGCGCTTGCCCGCTTATCAACGCCCAGTCGCGTTTTTACCTTGGCCATCTTTGTCGCCCGAGGCGGGGATTAAGCCGTCTCGAGCGCTATTAACCCAATGGGCGCAACGCCAAGCGATAGACTAAGACCGGTCGGCGCGCAGACGAATGACTTCATTGCGCATATGCTCTGAAGTCGCTTGCTCTGGTTCAACGGCTGGGCCGGCGACGACCGTGACTTTCGACCAAAAACGTTTCGGCAGTTTTAACATGGCTTTGCCACCATGACGGCTAAAGTAGCTGCCCCATAAGCCTTGTAACGCCATCGGCACCACAGGCACTGGCGAGCGTTGCAAAATCATATCCATCCCGCGGCGGAATTGGTCGATTTCGCCGTCATAACTGAGATGCCCTTCTGGGAAAATCAGTACCACTTCGCCATTATCAAGCGCCTTTTGAATCTCGTTCATGGCGGCCCGGATCGTGCGGCTGCGGTGGCTAATGGGGATCACTTTTGACGTTCGGAAAAACCAATGTAGCACCGGTAATTGATACAAATCTTCAAACATCACAAAACGGATAGGACGGTGACACGCCCCGGCTAACAAGAGCGCGTCCATATAACTGACATGGTTACAAATCAGTAAGGCACCGCCTTTTTCAGGAATATGGTGCAGGTCTTGGTGTTTTACCCGATACAAGGTATGGGTGACCATCCAGGTAAAAAAGCGCAAGGCGAAAATGGGGACCAGCTTGCTGACATAGATAGCCACCAAGAAGTTGAGCACCGCCAAGACCAAGAAGAATTTCGCGATAGATAACTCCACCACCACCAAGAGGGTGATACCGAGTATCGCACTGCCCACCATAAATAAGGCATTGAAAATATTGTTGGCGGCAATCACACGCGCACGCGCGGCTTTATCGGCGCGTTGTTGCATCAGACTATACAGCGGCACAATAAAAATCCCGCCACACACGCCAATCATCAATAGGTCGATAAATACCCAGGTCAGGGCGGGATCAGTGATAAAGCTCAGCAGGCTGGTGTGTAGCGTTGGATCGGCTGGCGTGGCAAAAAACAAATGTAAGCCAAAGCCGGTTAACCCTAAACTGCCCAAGGGGACAATACCGGGCTCGATACGATGACCAGAAAGCTTATCGCACAGCAATGCGCCCACAGCGATGCCGACAGAAAACAAGGTGAGCAGAAACGACACGCCGATTTCACCGCCACCGATCGAGGCGGTGAATTTGGGAAACTGGGTTAAATAGCTGGCTCCTAAAAACCAAAACCAACTGATCCCGAGAATCGCTTGCAAGGTGACCTTGTCTTTACGCGCGAAACGCAGCGTTTGTCGCATCAAAGCAACCGGCCGGTAACGTAAATTGAGCCCAGGATTCCCGGCAGGCGCAGGTGGGATGGCATAGGCAGACATGACGCCAAGCCATGCAAAACTTAATACGGCTACCCCAGAGATCAGGTTAGCGTCAGGGTGGTGGGCAATAAAGCCCGCCAGCAAGGTACCGAGCAGAATCGATAAGAAGGTGCCGGTTTCGACCAAGGCGTTGCCTGAAACAAGCTCTTTGTCATTGAGCGTTTGTGGCAGTAATGCGTATTTCACCGGGCCAAAAAAAGCCGATTGGGTGCCCATCAAAAAAAGCAAGCCGAGTAACACATTCCAAGCGTGAAAATACAGCGCGACAGCGGCACTCGACATGATCACCACTTCCAACCACTTCACCCGCCGCATGATCAGTGCTTTGTCGTATTTGTCCGCAAGCTCGCCCGCAAAGGCAGAAAAAAGGAAAAAAGGCAGAATAAACAGGCCTGCAGCGGCGTTGATAAACAGCGTAGCATCCATCGGCAATTGATCGGCCGAGGCGAACGCGACCATGATCACCAACACATTCTTATAGACGTTATCGTTAAACGCGCCTAATGCCTGGGTAATAAAATAAGGCAAAAAACGTCGCTCGCGTAAAAGCTGAAACTGTTGGCTCATTTAGGCAGATCCATTTCGCGTTGCAGTAAGCGACTTATACTAGCAGCGAGCGAGGTGTGCGCAACCTTGAATGCGTTGCGCATCATTTAGTGAGTTGACAAAAAGGCAGACTAAGAGAATTTTTGCATGTTTTTAATCGACACTTGCTCATTGAGTGTCCAAAAATCATACAACACACCAATTAAGAAAAAGCCACCGGTCAATAGGTAAATAAAGCCAGTGATCCATTTACCCATGTACATACGGTGAATGCCAAACACACCCAGAAAGGTCAGTAATAGCCAGGCAATGGTAAAATCCGTGGGGCCGCTGCGAAAACGGAGATCGGCTTCATTGTCCATAGCGGGAATCAAGAATAAATCCACAATCCAGCCGACAAAGAACAGGCCTAGGGTGAAAAACCAGAGGGTGCCAGTTACCGGTTTACCATAGTAAAATCGATGGGATCCGAGAAAACCAAAGATCCAGAGTAAGTAACCAACAAATTTACTGTGGGTATCATTCATGGCTTGGTCCTATTGCAGTGAAAGAATACTAATGGCTTGGAGTCCCAGTGCGGCAAATGGTTCCTACTGACGACAAAACAGGGGTGTCTAGATGACGTTTGGTAACAATTATTCCCACTTTGCCAATTGACTTCATCACCAGAGACTCTAGCATGATAACGGTCTAAAACCACAGATGATGCGATAATGAAAAAATTATTCTCTGTTGCCGCCTTGATGTTTGTCTTTGTTGTGACAGCGCCCTACGCAGAAGCGAAACGCTTCGGCGGTGGTAAGTCTTTTGGTAAGAGCTTTAAAACCGCGCCTGCGCCAAAAAATAACACCACACATACTAATACCCTTAAGAAGAACACCTCGAAAACCAGAAAAGGACTCGCGAGGGGGCTACTCGGCGGTATGCTCGCCGGTGGTTTACTGGCCGCTTTCTTCGGCGGTGCCTTTGAAGGTATCCAATTTATGGACATCTTGATTTTGGGTGTCATTGCTTACTTTGCGATGAAGTTTCTCCGCGGACTGATCCAAGCCAAAGCGGGCGCACAAGCGCAAGGGCCAGCGTACGCGGGGCAAAATAAAGGCTATTACCATGAGCAGCCTCATGCGTTTAGACAAGGGGCTCCGACAGCTGCTGGTGGATCTTCGAGTGGGTTTGGTGCGACAAACAATGATGTACCATTTAACTTCCCGCCTCAGTTCGATATGCAAAGTTTCTTGAGCGGTGCCCGTGAGCACTACCGGATTTTGCAAGGTGCGTGGAACCATAACGAGTTGGGTAAAATCCAAGAATATGTGACGCCTGAGCTTTATAACGATCTGGCTGCCGAGCGGGCACGATTGGGGAGTGAACAACATACTGAAGTCATGTATGTGGATGCCGAGATTGTTCGCGCCGATTATGACAGCCGCATGGCACAATTGAGCTTAAAATTCACCGGCCGTTATTGTGATCGCGTGGAGGGGGTCGAAGAAGATATTACCGATATCTGGCACCTAGAGCGTGACCTACGCCAGCCCAATGCGCCTTGGCTAATCGTAGGCATTCAAAGCTAACAAGCTCGCGGTGATAATACGCTGATAGATATAGCGCTGGCTGAGACAAGCCAGCGTTTTTTATGTCGCTGCTTCCAGATAAATCAGGTTGTCGAGCGCTTGCTGGTATGAGTTGCCACATACCTCGGGATCCGCATCGAATGCAGCACACACCTCGGGGCGAGCCTCAGAGCCAAACAGCTTGCAGAGGTTGCGATCATCTAGCTGCACACAACGAGTGTGAGCAGGCTTACCGTTTGGCATACCAGGGATCGGTGATGAAATGCTAGGGGCGATACAGCACGCGCCACAGCCAAGGCGGCACGAAAATGGCGATGCAGTGGGCATAATCATGGCCTCCGTCAAGGTGCAAAGTCGGGCACTCTATCACTCACTTTTGCACTATCCAAGCCACACAAAGGCTTGCTTGCACTTTAAGCCGATGATGGTTATAACAAGCGCGCAATGTCGTTGCCGTGAATAGACGGCAATAAAAAAGAGATGAAACATCATGAGCACGCCTTTTTGGCAACAAAAAACCTTGGCACAAATGAGTGATGAGGAGTGGGAATCACTCTGTGACGGCTGTGGCCGCTGCTGCCTACACAAATTAATTGATGAAGAGACCGATGAGCTTTACTACACCAATGTTGCGTGTAGTTTGCTCGATGATCAAACCTGCTCGTGCAAAGATTATCCCAACCGCTTTTCGTATGAAGAGTCATGTTTGAAGCTCACCCGCGATAAGATTGATGAGTTTTATTGGTTGCCGGAAACCTGCGCCTATCGCTTGCTGGCCGAAAATAAACCCTTGCCCGAGTGGCATCCTTTGATCACAGGATCAAAAGCGGCGATGCACAAAGCGGGGATCTCGGTCAAAGACAGCGTGGTGTACGAAATTGATGTGATTGATTGGGAAGATCATATTCAGTTGACTCAGCAACCGCGATAACTCCAGCGCCTTGTCACCCTGTGGTGCAGACTCACTCATTGTTTAATTTCTGTTGTTGGGCATAATGATCGCCAACTCGACAGGAGGTGGAATGCAAAGGTACACGCGTCGTTCAAAAGCTGGCTGGGCCCTCGCGATTGCGTTATGGGTTCTAGCGGTGTGTGCCTTGCAAAACCAACTGAGCTGGCAATCAGGGGCGCAAGCGGTTTGCCAAGCAGTCAGTATTGGTGACGCCCAGGACGCAAAAAGCGCACTGGGTAAAAAATGTTCGCTTTCCGAGCAATTGATGCATCCGTCTGCGTTGGCATTAGACTGGCTACCGTCACCACTTTGGTGGCTGATTGTGCTACTGGCGGTGATGGCGACCGTTAGTGTATCGATTTCCTTACCCACTCACGACCCACCGACCTATCGACGACGGCATCTTTGCTTTTGTGTGTTCCGAGAAWAAAGCGGCCTGCTTCTTAAATAGCGTATTTATTCTTAACAAGGAACAGACTTATGAATCGACTCAATCACTATTGGCACACTGTTAAACAAGGGCGCGCTTGGCAAGCTTGGGCCTTGCTACCGCTGCTGTTATTGTGCTTATCGTTACTCACTCCGACTGCTCGCGCCAATGCCCCAGATACCGGCTGGCTCACTAATCCTGACCACCCGCCGGTCACGGCGCGTATAGCGTTAACGGGGCAAGGGAAGCCAGACACGCTACGCCTCGATGGGTTGCTTTCTATCCGTTTGCAAGGCGATTGGAAAACCTATTGGCGCTCGCCAGGCGAGGGCGGGGTCGCTCCAGAGCTGATTATCAATGACAGCCAAAACCTGGACGATATTACCTGGCATTGGCCAGCACCGAAGCGCCACGAGCTACTTGGCCTGACCATGTTGGGCTACAAAGGGCAAGTGACCTTCCCACTAACCTTCAAGGTTGAAACCTGGCAACAGCCGGTGTCGCTCGATGCCACCTTGCGCTTGTCTTCGTGCACCAGTGTGTGTGTGATCACTGATTATCCCATCTCTCTCGATTTTACTCCGAGTACGCTTGAGGCGGATGGTGAGCGGATGTATCAGTTCAACCAAGCGATGAGCCAAGTGCCTAAGCCGCTACCCAGTGTGCAGATTGAGTCCGCGGTATGGGATACCAATCAACAACAGCTCGCGGTCACCGTGACCGGCAACCAAGCGTGGCAGCAACCCGATATGCTGGTGGATGGGGAGGCGGTGATCGATGATACC
The DNA here is from genome assembly GCF_001995685.1 of Salinivibrio sp. IB282. Lineage (NCBI taxonomy): Bacteria > Pseudomonadati > Pseudomonadota > Gammaproteobacteria > Vibrionales > Vibrionaceae > Salinivibrio > Salinivibrio sp. IB282. The sequence continues at coordinate 55,768 of NZ_MUET01000001.1, forward strand.
TTTGGCGCGCCGAGTATCCACCGTGATGGCGACACCCTGACCGCCACGTTTGACGTAACCAATTGGATTGAAACGCCCAACCTGACCGATAAACCGATTCAAGTGACGGTCATGGATAAGCAACTGCTGGCTGAGCACGCCACCACCGTGCAGGCGGGCAATGTGGTTTCGCAAGCGGGATTATCAATATGGATGATTGGCGGTATTGCACTTTTGGGTGGCTTGATCCTCAACGTGATGCCCTGTGTGCTCCCCGTACTTGGGCTTAAGCTCAACAGTATCGTTGCCAATCCAGAAGCGACACGTGGCGCTATTCGCGGCCAGTTTTTGGCCTCAGCGGCGGGGATCCTGGTGTCCTTCTGGGCGATTGCTGGATTACTGATGGCATTAAAGCTTACCGGGCAAGCCGTGGGGTGGGGGATCCAGTTTCAAAGCCCGCTGTTTATTGGGGTGATGACGCTGGTGATTTGGCTGTTTGCCTTGAGTTTATTTGATGTACTGCGCATTGATTTACCGCCCAGTTGGCAGACCTGGATGGCGACACGCGGCGGCCACACTACCCGCGGCCACTTTGTTCAAGGCGTGTTTGCGACCTTACTGGCCACACCATGTTCGGCCCCTTTCCTTGGGACGGCGGTCGCCTATGCGCTGGGCGGGTCGTTGACGGCGCTATGGCTTATTTTTACCGCGCTGGCGGTTGGTATGGCGCTGCCGTGGCTGCTGGTTGCCGCTTTTCCTGGTCTGACCCGCGCATTGCCCAAACCAGGGCCGTGGATGAATCATGTCAAACGGGTATTCGCATTATTGCTGGCTGGCACCACGGTGTGGCTCTTCTGGTTGTGGATGCCTTATCTTGGCGTTGCTGGTGCTATCGCAGTGGGAACGCTGCTACTGGTTGCCAGTGTGTGGCTAACATATCGCACCCTTGGAAAACTGGCAGCGATTAAAGGGACAGCTGGGCTGCTCGTGGTGGTTGTGCTTGGGCTGATTGGTGCGTCATTGACCGCGCCGCGGTGGGCAACGCCATTGAACTCGGACCCAGAGTGGGTGAGTCTGGATGAAGCCGCGATCGATCAAGCGGTGGATCAGGGCAAAGTGGTGTTTGTTGATGTGACGGCGGATTGGTGCATTACCTGTCATGCCAACAAAGTGGGAGTGATTCTACAATCCCCCGTGTATGACACCATCACCGCGCCGAATATGGTGGCGATGCAAGGTGATTGGACCCGTCCGAGCGACACCGTGACTCAATATTTGCAAGAGCACCAGCGTTATGGCGTGCCGTTTAACATTGTCTACGGCCCTGGTGCGCCTGAAGGGATCGCCTTACCCGTCATTTTGACCGATAAAGCGGTGATGACGGCGATTGAACAGGCGAAAACACCATGATGGCCAAGCAAAAAAAGCTGTCATGGCGTCAACGGGTCAAACGCGGTGCGCGTGACATTTGCTGGCTCATCGTGTTTGTGCTGATATCGAGTRCCGCGATGGATTGGTGGCGCAGCCGCGACATCGATACCAGTCAGATACCGGTCGAGTCGGTGCGTTTGCTGGATGGCCGCCAGCAGGATTTGATCGCCATGTCGCAACACGAACCCGTGCTTGTCTATGTATGGGCAAGCTGGTGCGGTGTCTGCCGTTTTGTGACCCCCTCGGTAGATTGGTTAAGTGGTCATGCGCAGGTAGTCTCGATCGCGTTACGCTCAGGCTCAGATAAACACATTGCTGGATACCTTGCGCATCATGGGTATGATTTTCCCGTGGTGAACGATCAACATGGAAACCTCTCTAAAGCGTTTGCAGTGAAAGTGACGCCTACCGTGATGGTGGTCGAGCAAGGTGAAATCACGTCAATCACAACAGGCTTCACGACACCGCTTGGCCTATGGTTAAGGCTAGCGTTATGAATTTACATTTATTAAAAGGAAACCCGATGTCCTTATCTCGCTATATCGCCCCGCTTTGGGCTCTACTGCTTCTGGCTCTTCCTGTCAGCGCGAATGCGTTATCCGATACCGAGCAAGCGCAATTGGATGACATAGTCAGCTTGTTGGAAGAGAACCCCAAACTGATCGCCAACCTTAACCAGAGTTTGCAAAAGTTTGTTGAACAACAAAAGGCGTTAAAGAAAAACCTTGCCGCACGCCGTGACTGGTTTAAATCGGACACCCACAGCTGGATTGGCGCAGAGAACCCTGAAGTCACCGTGGTGAACTTTATGGACTACAACTGCCCATACTGCAAAAAGCTGGAAGAAGAGTTACAGAAACTGGTGGCCGCACATGATGATGTTAAGGTGATTAATATTGCCGTACCACTCAAACAGCAGAGTATCGAATCGCTCGGCACCAATTCTGCGGTGTATGCGATGAATGTGTGGCTGGAAAAACCGGAGGCCTTTGCGCAGGTTCATCAATTATTGATGAAAAAGCGCGGCATGCATGATGCGCGCTCGTTAGAGAAGATCGCCAAGAAAACCGGTACCGAAGCATTGCTGGAAGGCAAAGAAATGACTGGCAAAGCGGTCGCAGAAAACTATCGCGCCTTTAGAGAGATTGGACTTCCAGGTACCCCAGCGATGATCATTGGCGAGCAGGTCATACCTCGCTATTTGCCGTACCCGCAGCTAGAAGCCATGGTTGACGCGGCGAGAGCRGACGGCTAACCCTGCCGGCGTCGCTAACGATTTGAAAGCCAGTCATTTTTTGACTGGCTTTTTTCTTAGCTGCGCTTTGGTGTAAAAACTGGCAAAATAGCGCGCCTTAATCGCGAAGGTATGGCATGAGTCAAATACATCAATCACCACCAGGTATCGTCTTGGGCCCGATGGAAGGGGTACTCGACCCCTTGATGCGCAAGTTGCTCACCGAGATTAATCACTACAGTCTCTGTGTCACCGAGTTTGTGCGCGTGGTCGACCAACGCTTGCCGGAAAAAGTCTTTTATCGCTTTTGTCCGGAGTTAGCGCAAGGGGGCTTCACCACCGCGGGAACCCCGGTTCGCGTACAGCTATTGGGCCAAAATCCACATGCAATGGCGGGTAACGCGGTGCGTGCGATCGAACTGGGCTCGCAAGGGATTGATATTAATTTTGGCTGCCCATCGAAAACCGTCAATGGCAACCGTGGTGGGGCAGCGCTACTTAAAACCCCAGAGCATATGTTTGATGTGGTCAAAGCAGTGAGAGAGGCGGTTGATCCGGCTCATACGGTGAGCGCCAAAATGCGTCTTGGCTTTAATGATCTTGATGATTACTTGCTCATTGCCGAAGCGGTGGCCGACGCAGGGGCGGATGAGCTGGTGGTACATGGGCGCACCAAGCGCGATGGCTACAAAGCGGGCACTATTCGTTGGGATTTAATTGCTGACATTAATCAACACCTGCCCATCCCCGTCACGGCCAATGGGGATATTTGGCACCGTGAGGACGCGCTGCGCTGCCAAGCCCTCACCGGCTGCAACACCTTAATGGTGTGTCGTGGGGCGTTAAATATGCCTAATCTCGGTCAGCATATCCGTGATAACGTCGCGCCCATGCCTTGGCCTGCCGTGCTCGCATTGCTGATTCGCTATACCGAGCAAGAACGCCAAGGTGATAATGCGCAGTATTTCCCCAACCGCATCAAGCAATGGTTTAAGTATTTGCGCCAATATTACCCCCAGGCAGATGCCTGCTTTAAGGTGATTCGCGTTCTTAATCGCGCGGATGAGATAGTCCGTGCACTCGATAACGCACGTCAACAAACAGAATTCATGACACAGGAAAGTTTATGTCAACACTAGTCACACTCTCTGAACACTGGGAGGGGATGCCCGCCAGTTTTATTGAAGGTGCCCTCCTGGCCGCGAATATATGTCCGGCTCCTTTAGATCCTGATACCTGGCTGTCGGTGCTAGTGACTGCAGGGGTTGAAGAAGACGAGGAGGCAGTTAGCCTCAATCAAGACGATAAGCAGGCGGTACTGGCGCACCTTGAGCAGCAATATCACGCCCTAATGCGTAATGATTATGTATTGCCGGATAGCTTAATGTTGTCGATGCGCGGTGAGCACGCCCAAGCTTTCGCCGAGGGTTTTTTAGCGGTGTGGCCCTATGTTGAGCCGCACTGGCACGAGGTGACGCTCAATGATGGCAGTCGCCGGATGCTATCCGCCTTAGTCACCAGCATGCTGCTGCTGCACGATGAAGCAGGCACGTTAGCACAGATGAAAGAGGTCGGCATTGATGTTGAGCCGGGCCAATATATGGAACAACTGGACTTAATGATCCAAGAAGTGGCGAAAGCGGCGGATGAAGCGCAACAAGGCACGCATGGTGCGCACCAGGTCAATCCATTTAAGTCGATAGGCCGCAACGATCCTTGCCCATGTGGCAGTGGTGCCAAGTTCAAAAAATGCTGTGGGCGTTAATCAGATGAAGTCGTCAAAACAATCCTCTCCGATACGTGTTGTCGCCGGCGTAGCGACCCAAGATCACCAAGTGTTGGTGGCACAACGCCAACCGGATACGCAGTTTATTAGCTGGTGGGAATTTCCGGGTGGCAAAGTCGAGCAAGGCGAGACTGACCAGCAGGCACTCAAGCGGGAGTGGCGTGAAGAATTTGGGGTGGATATCCATGTTGGGGCACCGATTGTAGAAACCGAGTTCGATTACGGCGACAAGGTGATCTTATTGCGCAGTTTTTGGTGTGACATCCTTGATGGACCGCCCATGCTACATCACCATCAGGCCATCTATTGGAGTGAGCCTCGTCGCCTCGATGCTGGGGTTTTTAGTGGCGCAGATCGTCCCTTAATCAAGGTGCTTTGTGAGCGGTTCAACCGCGTAGCAAGGAGCGAAAGCGCCGATAAAGCCGACGCTATCTTGCACGATCCGTCACCCGCAATTATGAAAAAATGCGGCGTGGGGGGCGGCCAATAAACTGGGCGATCACCACTAACACCCAGACAAACAACATCGCGGAAAATATTCCCACGAGCCATTGAGGCATCGACCAGCCTAGCCACTGCCACACCACCTTGCTGCAATCACCGTAGGCTTCAAAGACGGAGGGCAGCCATTGGTTGAGTGGTGCCCAAGCAGGGAAGTTCACCGTCACATCGCAGGTGGCACCGAACAATTGGTTCGGGTCAGAAAATTGATAACTCACGTGCTCTACCGAGAGCTTTAGCGCCCACCCGACTGTGGCACCATAGCCAAGCAAGCTAAGTGTGCGCCAAAAAGGGTCGTTAGGCGCGATTAAACCCAACAAGGCAGCCACGCCAATCCCCAATAGGGCAACGCGTTCATAAATACACATTACACAAGGTGCCAGCCCTTGATAGTGTTGAAAGTAAAGCGCGGTGGCTTCCAGCCCCACAACACATAGAAGCAACAGCAGCCAGGACGCTCGGCTGCGAGAAAACTGGTTTAAGGCGCGCCACATAACTCACTCCTGATAAAAAACAAGGCCCTATATTGAGAGCCCTGCTATTCAATCGTTTGTTGAGACTAAGGTCAATGATAGAAGTGCGTTAGTGAGCGCTCGGTATGGCTTGCTGAGTCATATGGATGGTTTCGGAAATCCAACCTTGGTGTAGCATCCACTCGGTAGCGGGCACCAAGAAAAACTCAATGCCAATCACCCCCAATACCCCCATGACGATGGTATAAGGCAACGCCATATATACCATACGCCCGTAAGAAAGGCGCAGCAGCGGCGCGAGTGTGGAGGTGAGCAAGAATAAGAAAGCCGCTTGGCCATTGGGCGTGGCGACCGAGGGTAAGTTGGTGCCTGTGTTAATCGCAACCGCTAACATATCGAACTGCTCGCGGCCAATCACGCCATTGAGCAGGGCGGTTTTCACCTCGTTGATATACACGGTGCCGACAAACACGTTGTCTGACACCATGGAAAGCAGACCATTGGCGATATAAAACATGGTCAGTTGCAGGTGACCTTCCAGCGACAACACCATGTCGATGACAGGTGCAAACAGGTGTTGGTCGATGATCACTGCCACCACAGAGAAAAAGACCGCCAATAGCGCAGTAAACGGTAGCGCTTCCTCAAAGGCTTTGCCGATATGGTGTTCATCAACAACGCCCGTAAACGCGGTGGCAAGGATAATAATACTTAGGCCAATTAAACCGACCGCGGCCAAATGGAAAGCCAATGCGGTGATTAGCCACACCGCAATCAGCGCTTGCACCACCAACTTGGCGATGTCTTGAGGCGTGCGTTTTGCTCGCTGTGCGTTATCGTACTCTACCAATATTTTTAATACATTTTGCGGCAGGTGTGCGCCATAACCGAACCAAGCAAACTTCTCGACCAGCGCACAGGTTAGCAAGCCAGCAAAGAAAACCGGCAGCGTGACCGGTGCCATACGTAAAATAAACTCACCAAAATGCCAACCAGCTTGGTCGGCAATGATCAGGTTTTGCGGCTCGCCGACCATGGTCATCACCCCGCCCAATGCGGTACCCACGCCAGCATGCATCAATAGGCTGCGCAAAAACGCTCGATAATTTTCCAAATCGTTGCGGCTAAGCTCGTCGCTTAAGCTTTCATCTGAGGTATGATCATGGTTAGCGCCGAACTCTTTCCCGGACGCCACGCGGTGGTAAATGGCGTAAAAACCGACGGCAACACTGATCACCACGGCAATCACGGTTAAGGCATCCAAAAAGGCAGAGAGCGCCGCCGCCGCGCCACAAAAGGCCAACGACAAGGCTATCTTGGATCGGATGCCCAACAGGATTTTGGTGAAAATAAACAGCAATAGCTGTTTCATAAAATAGATCCCCGCCACCATAAAGACGAGGAGCAACAGGACTTCAACGTTGGCCACTAATTCGTGTTTGACTTGCGCGGGGCTGGTCATGCCAATGGCGACCGCTTCAATCGCCAATAAGCCACCGGGTTGCAGTGGGTAGCATTTCAAGGCCATCGCGAGGGTGAAAATAAACTCGACCACCAAGAGCCAACCAGCGATAAAAGGGTCGATCGCGAAAACAATTGGGTTGAGAATTAAAAAGCCAACAATGGTTAATTTGTACCAATCGGGTGCTTTGCCGAGAAAGTTCTTAAGAAACGCAGTTCTGAGTGTCATGGTCTTCGCCATAGTGAAAGTCTCATTGTTATCTATGCCTACCTAGCGCGCGGATGGGCGAGTCTCGTGCACCAACACAAACGCGCCATCGGCGAACGGCTGCATGGACACAGTATGAGGGTGACAGATATCAGTGACCAAGGCTCATCGGGACGCATGGTTCACAATGCGTGGATGGATAGCCTTGGCACGAATAAGTGTGCGCTAGCTTGCCTCAGACATATTTTGTTACATCTTGTATGGGTTAGTTTTGCGATTTATGCCCAGTTTTTCATTGATCTGGTACAAAAAGATAGCAGATGTCACGCGATATCCGGTGATCTCACTCAGCGGTTTCTGCTGATGGCGTCTGGTGGTATGATGAGTTATTAATCAGAGCAAGAAGCAAATTGGAATTTAGATTCAATGGTTATAAAGGCGGATAGCCCAGCAACATTTGCTGAAAAATATATAATTGAAAGTATTTGGAATAATCACTTTCCTAAAGGCTCCATTTTACCTGCAGAGCGTGAACTGTCTGAACTGAYTGGGGTCACTCGCACCACCTTACGTGAAGTGTTGCAACGCTTGGCGCGTGATGGCTGGTTAACCATTCAACATGGCAAACCCACACGCGTGAACGATTATATGCGTACGTCGGGGCTGAGTATTCTTGATACCCTGGTCACCCTAGAGGGGCAAGATGTGCATGGCGTACTTGAGGACTTACTCGCGGCGCGCACCGACATCAGTGGCGTGTACATGCGCTATGCGGCAAAAAACCGTGCTGATGATTGCTTAAACCTGATTGACCATGTGATTAAACGCTGTGAGCAAGTGCTTGAGTGCGAACGCTTTGAGCAGTTTTTGGGGCTCATCGATGAACAAGATGAAGTTTTAAAAGACGTTAAAAAGATCCAGGACAAATACGGTAAGCAAGATCCCGCCTTGTGTGAGCGCATATGTATGGGGCGCGCGTTTAATCACTTTGACTATCGTTTGTTCCAAGGCATGGCGCACTTTTCTGGCAACAAGGTGTATGTGTTAACCATTAATGGCATGCGTCAGATTTATTCGCGTGTGGGCGGATATTACTTTATGGATCGCCGTGCCTGTGAGAACGCATTGAGTTTCTACAGTGATTTACGGGAGATGGTGGCCAATAACCAGCACCCCATGATTGGCGATAGGGTCAAGCAATACGGACGTGAGTGYGGTGGCTTATGGTTTAGTAACCGTGAAACGATCGCGGCACATATGGCAGAAGAAGAAGCCTAACGCGTTCTGATACTTAAAACGTGAAAAGCCGCTTTGAACAGGGTTCATCGCGGCTTTTGGTTAGGGGAGCCATGTGTTTTAGTGGCTGCCCATTAACATATCAGGGTCAAACTGCGGCCGCTTGGGGCAGCTACTCAGTATCTTTCCTCGCCCTTCACTGGTTTCCTCTTCGAGGATCACTTCAAATCCCCACAATCGATGCACGTGCTTCAACACCTCTTCATAAGATTTAGCGAGCGGGATCCGGTTATGAGGGACATAGCGAAGTGTGAGTGAACGGTTGCCACGCAAATCGACATCGAACACTTGAATATTCGGTTCACGATTACTGAGGTTGTATTGCGCGGAGAGATCTTCGCGTAACTGGCGGTATCCTTGTTCATTGTGAATGCTAGTCACTTCAATATAACTTTGCCGATCGTCGTCATTGACGGCGAAAAACTTCATATCCCGCATCACTTTGGGCGATAGAAACTGGCTGATGAAACTTTCATCTTTAAAGTTTGCCATCGCAAAGTGTACGGTTTCGAGCCAGTCTTTTCCGGCGATATCAGGGAACCAGTACTCATCCTCCTCCGTGGGATTTTCGCAAATGCGACGAATATCTTGGAACATGGCAAACCCGAGTGCGTAAGGGTTAATGCCGGAATAGAACTGGCTGTTGTATGGTGGTTGTGCCACCACATTGGTGTGGCTATGTAAAAACTCCATAATGAAGCTATCCGTCACCAAGCCCTCGTCATACAGGTGATTGAGGATGGTGTAGTGCCAGAACGTCGCCCAGCCTTCATTCATCACCTGGGTTTGCTTCTGCGGGTAAAAATACTGGCTGACCTTACGCACTATCCGCACGATTTCTCGCTGCCATGGCTCAAGCAGCGGAGAGTGTTTTTCAAAAAAATACAACAGGTTCTCTTGTGGCTCGGTCGGGAAGCGGCGCTTTTCTTCTTCTTGCTCTTTTTTACCGCCCGGAATGGTACGCCACAGCTCATTGACCTGTGTTTGCAAGTAATCTTCTCGTGCCTTTTGACGCGCTTTTTCTTCGGCAAGAGAGATTTTTTGCGGCCGCTTGTAGCGATCGACCCCATAGTTCATCAACGCATGGCAGGAGTCGATAAGGTTTTCTACTTCCGCGAGGCCGTACTTTTCTTCACATTCACTGATGTAATGTTTAGCAAACAGCAGGTAATCAATAATGGAGCCTGCATCTGTCCAGGTTTGAAACAGGTAATTGCCTTTAAAAAAGGAATTGTGGCCATAACAGGCGTGTGCCATCACCAGCGCTTGCATGGTGATGGTGTTTTCTTCCATCAAATAAGAAATACACGGATTGGAGTTAATCACTATCTCATAAGCGAGCCCCATGTAGCCGTGTTTATAGTTGCGTTCGGTCTCGATAAACTTTTTACCAAACGACCAATGATTGTAATTGATGGGCATCCCGACGCTTGAGTAAGCATCCATCATTTGCTCGGCGGCAATGATTTCGATTTGGTTTGGATAAGTATCCAGTTTGTAGTGTTCAGCGACTCGTTTGATTTCCTTGTGATACTGCTCGAGCAGGTCAAAGGTCCAATCGGGTCCATCATGAAGTGGAGTGTTACGTTTACCTTTGGTGGCAGCCATACCATGTCTCCCTGATAAAATGCGTCTATGCCGGTATGGCGTCAGGCTTCGACCTGACGCTTGAACAGTTCGCGGAACACGGGGAAAATTTCCTCCGCTGAGCGAATATTCTGCATTGCAAAGTTGTCATGGCTTTGCGCCAACGCCTCATATTCTCGCCACAGTGTTTGATGCGCGCGGCGGGTAATCTCGATATAGGCGTAATAACGGCTGACCGGCAACAGGGTATTTTGCAATAGTTCTCGGCAGCCGGGTGAGTCATCGGCCCAGTTATCGCCATCCGAGGCTTGGGCCGCATAGACGTTCCATTCTGCCGGGTCGTACCTATCTTTGATGATTTCATCCATCAGCCGCAGGGCACTGGATACAATGGTGCCGCCTGTTTCTTGTGAGTAGAAGAACTCATGTTCATCCACTTCCTTCGCTTGCGTGTGGTGGCGAATAAAGACCACCTCCACGTTTTTGTAGGTGCGCGTCAGGAAAAGATACAGCAGGATATAAAACCGCTTGGCGATATCCTTGGTCGCTTGATCCATCGAGCCGGACACATCCATTAAGCAAAACATCACGGCTTGGCTACTGGGCTGTGGCCGCTTTTCGTAATTTTTATACCGTAAGTCAAAGGTATCGATGAACGGCACCGCGGCGATTTTGCGTTTCAATACCGAGATTTCTTCTTCGAGTCGTTTCACCTCAAGCGGTTGTGCTGGCTCGGCCTCGCGCACGCGCTCCAGCGCCTCTTCAAGCTCTGCCAGCTCTCGGCGTTTGCCGGCTGACATTGCTGTGCGTCGTGCCAGTGAGTTTTGCAGTGAACGTACAATAGCAATGTTCGAGGGCACCCCATTCGAGGTATATCCCGCGCGATGCGTTTTGTACTCCACCATTTTATTCATTTGGTTTTTCTTCAGGTTCGGAAGCTCAAGATCCTCGAACAAGAGATCCAAATACTCGTCTTTTGATATTTGAAAGACGAATTCATCTTGGCCTTCGCCATCAGGGCTGGCTTGTCCTTCTCCGGCTCCGCCGCCTTCGCCACCGGGGGGACGAGCAATACGATCCCCTGGGCTAAATTGGTCGTTACCTGGGTGGACAGCATCACGCTGTCCCCCTTTGCCTTGGTGGAACGTCGGTTCACGAATGTCACGAGAAGGAATAGAAATATCCTCTCCACTCTCGACATCCGTAATCGAGCGGTTGTTGACGGCGTCAGCAATGGACTCTTTAATTTGCCGCTTGTGTCGGCGTAAAAAGCGTTGTCGATTGACAGTGCTTTTATTTTTGCCATTGAGACGACGATCAATAAAATGCGCCATATCTCTCTCCCGTCATCTGCGTCAGCCCGTGGGCTACGATGATTTACGCACGCGCAAATACCACTCTGCGAGCAAGCGAACTTGCTTGCGGGTATAGCCTTTTTCCATCATACGAGCGACAAAGTCGTCGTGTTTCTTCTGCTCTTCGCTCGAGGTTTTGGTATTGAAGGAAATCACTGGAAGCAAATCTTCGGTGTTAGAGAACATCTTCTTCTCAATGACGGTTTTCAGTTTCTCATAGCTGGTCCATGCCGGATTTTTACCCTCATTATTGGCGCGTGCACGGAGGACAAAGTTGACGATTTCGTTGCGGAAATCTTTCGGGTTACTGATGCCCGCCGGTTTCTCGATTTTTTCCAATTCAGCATTGAGTGCTGAGCGGTCAAACAACTGGCCAGTATCTGGGTCGCGAAACTCTTGGTCTTGAATCCAGAAATCAGCGTAGGTGACATAGCGGTCAAAAATATTTTGCCCGTATTCTGAGTAGGACTCGAGATACGCGGTTTGAATTTCTTTGCCGATAAACTCGATATATTTAGGGATCAAGTAGCCTTTTAGGTGCTCAAGGTAGCGCTCCGCCATCTCTTGCGGGAACTGCTCTCGCTCAATCTGTTGCTCTAACACGTAGAACAGATGCACCGGGTTTGCGGCGACTTCGGCGTGGTCAAAGTTAAAGACGCGCGACAAGATCTTGAACGCGAAACGGGTCGATAGCCCATCCATGCCTTCATCAACACCGGCAAAATCACGGTACTCTTGGTAGGACTTGGCTTTAGGATCCGTATCTTTCAAGGTTTCACCATCATACACGCGCATTTTTGAATAAATGCTCGAGTTTTCAGGATCTTTCAGCCGTGAAAGCACAGAGAAGCGCGCTAAGATATCTAAGGTGCTGGGGGAGCAAGGCGCATGGCGTAGCTCACTAGAAGACAGCAGCTTGTTGTAGATTCGAATTTCGTCTGACACCCGCAAGCAATAGGGCACCTTGACGATATAGACACGGTCAAGGAAAGCCTCGTTGTTTTTGTTGTTGCGGAACGATTGCCACTCAGATTCGTTGGAGTGCGCGAGAATGATGCCGTCAAACGGCAGTGCTGACAGGCCCTCGGTGCCGTTGTAGTTACCTTCTTGGGTCGCGGTCAACAGTGGGTGGAGCACCTTAATCGGGGCCTTAAACATCTCCACAAACTCCATCATCCCTTGGTTAGCGCGACACAGCGCACCGGAGTAGGAGTAGGCATCGGGGTCATCTTGTGAATAGTGTTCGAGCTGACGGATGTCAACTTTACCCACCAAGGACGAGATATCTTGGTTGTTCTCATCCCCAGGCTCGGTTTTTGCCACCCCGACTTGGTTAAGAATCGATGGGCGCAGTTTCACCACTTTAAACTGGCTAATATCGCCACCAAACTCTTTCAACCGTTTCGCCGCCCAAGGTGACATAATATGGCGAATATAACGGTGGGGAATATCATACTCTTTCTCGAGTAAATGGCCGTCTTCTTCGGCATCAAACAGACAAAATGGGTGATCGTTCACGGGACTACGTTCGCCGTTCGCCGTCAGAACGTAGATAGGCATTTGCTGCATCAAGCTCTTTAGCTTCTCGGCCAAGGATGATTTACCCCCGCCGACAGGCCCGAGTAAATAGAGAATTTGTTTTCGCTCTTCCAAGCCTTGGGCGGCGTGCTTGAGGTAAGAGACGATTTGCTCAATCGAGTCTTCCATGCCATAAAAGTCTTCAAAGGTTTTATAGCGGGAAATTACTCGGTTGGAGAAGATACGGCTGAGTCGCGGATCAAGCGAGGTATCAATTTTTTCTGGCTCGCCAATCGCCATCAGCAAACGCTCTGCCGCATTGGCATACGCGCCGCGATCCTCTCGGCAAAGATCCAAGAATGCTTGAAGGCTCATTTCCTCGTCTTTCGCTTCTTCGTAACGCTGACGATAGTGATCGAAAATAGTCATGGTCCTGCCCCCTAAATCGTCTAATAACTCAAAAAGAAAAGGTGCAAAATTGGCTGAATGATCCCTTTCCTTTCAATAAGGTTAGACCTGATTTGCCGATTTTGCGTGAAAGAATTGTTTGTTTTTTCGATAATTTTTGTTGCCGGATCCGTACGCTTTTCTTGTCAAGATATTGACAGCTGGCGTTCAAACGAGTGAGGTATGATAACGGTGATATTTTTATCCGTTAGGGCGACTAGGTGGACGTTTGCCAGCCGTCAAACAAGAAGGGAATAGATGATGAACATAGCGAGACAAACGGCTTGGGTCGCTTGCGCCCTGATGCTAACCGCCAGCAGTGCTTACGCTGAGACGCGTGTCTCTGCTGGCGTAATAGGCGCATTTTCACCTCAGGTCTATAAAGACACGGATACCGATCCACTGGTCGTGCCGACGGTCAATGTTGAGACTGACCATTTTTATTTTCGTGGCCTGACGGCGGGCGCGCGACTGGCACCGAAAGGATCGACCCATAACCTTGTTTTATCTGCCACTTATGATCCACGTCGCTTTGATCCCGCAGACACTGATGACCCACAACTCAGTCAACTTGATAAACGTGATACATCCATCGTTGCTGCACTGGCTTACCAGTACCATTCTCCGATAGGGCGTTTTCAGGTGCTAGCTGGGGAAGGCGTGACCCATGATAGGGACGGGGTGTATGGCGAGGCTAGCTGGAAATACGCGTTCAACCATCCTCGCTGGGGCGTGTCACCGGAAGTGGGTTACGCCTATAACAGCCATGAGCTAAACCGGCACCTCTACGGGATCAGCGATAGCGAAGCGGCGCGTTCCGGTTTATCGGCGTATGAGCCAGGGTCTGCGGGTCATTACTTTGTTGGTGCCAGTGGCTATTTCATGCTGACCGAGCGCATCCAACTGCTTGGTGGCGTGCGCTATACCAATCTCGATGATGAAATAGCGAACAGCCCAATGGTGGATCAATCGACTGCCGCCTCGGGCTACTTAGGGGTTAACTACATTTTTATGTAGCCTTGTTAGTCATTAAAACAGGCCGCTTGGGTGTAAGGCGGCCTGTTACGCCCGTCTAGCTTGAGTGGCGCTCATCCATTAATTGGGTTGCTAACGTGTAGCTTTGACCTGGATGGACAACTTGTGTGGGTTGTTCAATCGCCGCTTCGACACAGACAAACTTGAGGTACCCGTTATCGTCCATATCCGCCATCTGAATGGACGCCGCCTGACCCGGGTTCCAGATAACAGCGCTGCTTGCACCTTGATTGTTGACTTTGAGACGACGGTTTCCCATCGGGTCGGTGACAGTGAGGGTGTTGTCAGCCCCCGTATAAATCCTATCAACCGGCTCCTCGAAGGTCACTTTGCCCGTCGCTGGCACGGCCTTGCCTGCCGCAAAGTTATCAAGATACTGACAACCCAGCCCTTCCACGTTCGCTTGCTCGCTATCTTCTACTGCAAGATAGCTGTGCAAGGCGCCACCCATGGCCCAAGGGTGTTGATCTGTATTGGTCACCGTTAAGGCAATGTCGGCGTGATGGGTGAGCGTAAAGGTCACCGTTGCATGAAAACAATGTGGCCAYAGTGCTCGCGAGGCGTCTGAGTCGGATAACTGCAGTTGAATAGTGACGCCTTTAGGGTTTTCTTCAATGTTCGCTAACTGCCACATTTGACGGCGAGCAAAGCCATGAGAAGGTTGCCCAGTGTGACCAAACCATGGCCAGCAAATAGGGACGCCGCCTCGTAATGGGGTGTTGGCATCGTAGATAGCGTTATCACTCATCCAAGTCAGTGACTTTTCACCCGCAGGGGCAAAGGTGATGAGGTGTCCGCCGAATAGGCTAATAGTGGCTGAACACGCAGGGTGAGTAACACGAAGAATCGGAACGGATTGGCGATAGCAGAGATCGACAGATGCAGAAAGTTGACGTTCAACATGCAGGGTGGGAGAAGTCATAGCCTGATCCTCTTGGGTAAGTGTTCCTTAATCAGTTATCGAAGACACGTTCACAGACAGCGTGGTCGCGAGTCATGGGCCTGATAAACAAAAGGCGGCCAATGGCCGCCTTTACGTTGAATAGGGTTACATGCGCATTATTTAGCGATGTGTGCAACCAGATCCAATACTTTGTTTGAGTAGCCGATTTCGTTGTCGTACCAAGAAACTACTTTCACGAAGTTGTCAGTCAGTGCGATACCTGCTTTAGCATCGAATACAGACGTTTGTACTTCGCCGATGAAGTCTTGAGAAACCACGGCATCTTCGGTGTAACCTAGAACACCTTTCAGCTCACCTTCAGACGCTTCTTTCATCGCTGCACAGATTTGGTCGTAAGACGCTGCTTTGTCAAGGTTTACAGTCAGGTCAACAACAGAAACGTTGGCAGTTGGTACGCGGAACGCCATACCAGTCAGTTTGCCGTCTAGTACTGGCAATACTTTACCAACCGCTTTTGCAGCACCGGTTGAAGATGGGATGATGTTTTGAGACGCACCACGGCCACCGCGCCAGTCTTTCGCAGACGGAGCATCAACGGTTTTTTGCGTTGCAGTGGTGGCGTGAACGGTGGTCATCAGGCCAGATACGATACCGAACTTGTCGTTCAGTACTTTCGCGATTGGCGCTAGGCAGTTAGTCGTGCAAGACGCGTTAGAAACGATGTCTTGACCCGCGTAATCGCTGTGGTTAACACCCATAACGAACATTGGCGTCGCATCTTTAGATGGGCCGGTTAGAACCACTTTCTTCGCACCCGCTTGGATGTGTTGACGCGCGGTTTCGTCAGTGAGGAAGATACCGGTTGCTTCAGCAACAACGTCAACACCCACTTCATCCCACTTAAGGTCTGCTGGGTTGCGCTCTGCAGTGACGCGTACGGTTTTACCGTTAACGATAAGGTTACCACCTTCCACTTCAACTGTGCCGTTGAAGCGACCGTGGGTTGAATCGTACTTCAGCATGTAAGCCATGTACTCAACGTCGATAAGATCGTTGATTGCTACCACGTCGATGTCGTTACGCTCGACAGATGCACGGAATACGAAACGGCCGATACGGCCAAAACCGTTAATACCTACTTTGATAGTCATTATGTTGCTCCACAACTTAATTTCTAGTGAGATGAAACTGGTAGTAAAATTACAGAATAGGACCCCGCCATGCAAGGGTAATCGCAGCCAAAATTGTTTAAAGTCAAAAAAAAGTACGGATTTTTTTTACATCGCCTAAACATTTGACCCCTTGCCGCCATGTCTGTATGCGCTTTAACCGCGTGCGATTAATGCGACGGCTGCAGACACGGAGCGACCGCTGGTAATTGTTAGCGTAGAAGCAGAACCGCGATCGTGAAAGTTAAAGTGGTATGACAAGCGAGACGGTGGAACGGCAGGAAGTCCGTCTCCGCACCGCGCACCAGTGAGGGTGATGCGCAGGCGTTATACTAAATTAGGCTGTGCTATGAGGCGTGGTTCCCTTTATCAAGTGGCTGCAACAGGGTCGCCTCAAACTCACCATCTTCAATCGCGGCGGCAATCTCAAACGCAAGGGTTTGTAGGTTTTTTTGTTGTGCGTCGGTCAATGGGTAAAGTCGCGATAGGCGATCACCGCGCGCAATCGGCAGATTGTAACTTTCCCCCACTTTTGCCCATAAATAAGCATGTTCAAAGCGTTTTAGCGCATGATTGGTGGTCGCCAGTGACTTAATGGCTTCTGGGATCACCGCTTTGCGAACGGTCTCATTGTCACCATCATACAGTTCTAACGCATGGCGCAGGATCTCTACTGTTTTCGCTTTATTGCGCGACACATAATAGGTGGCAAGCCCCAGCTGTAATTGTGGCGTTTCGAGATGGCGTGTTCCCTCTAGCTTTAAAAACTGCGGTAACGCGCTGTTGTCGCCTTGAGACCAGCGATAGTAAATCACGGGTGGCTGGTAAGAGTCTTTCAGTTCGCCCTCTAGCCGTTCAATCGCGTCGTAAGCATGATACACCGCTTCGGTGCGCTTGGTTTTGCGCTGTTTTAAGGTGGTGGGCTCTATTTCGGCAACCAGCTCCATGCAGCGAAGGTAGACTTTGGTTTGTTTTAGCTCGGCAAGCTTATTCAAATCACTGGGGTTTTGATAGACAGATAAGCGATCAAAAATCAGATCAGAGCGCTCAAATCGGCATTGTCCATCACCGGTGTTTAATCCTGCGCATAGCTCTGGGTGGGTTTCACAGACTTGATTCGTGGTGGGCTCGCCTTCACAGCCAGTGAGAAGCAGTACACTCGCAATTAGCCCCAAGGGGTAAAAACAACGTATGAGTAATCGTAAATCCATGGT
The DNA here is from genome assembly GCF_001995685.1 of Salinivibrio sp. IB282. Classification (NCBI taxonomy): domain Bacteria; kingdom Pseudomonadati; phylum Pseudomonadota; class Gammaproteobacteria; order Vibrionales; family Vibrionaceae; genus Salinivibrio; species Salinivibrio sp. IB282. The sequence continues at coordinate 73,366 of NZ_MUET01000001.1, forward strand.
TTAGCGTATCCTGAGTCAATTGCGATGAGTATACGTGATCTTTTAGTGTAGTTGATGGTCTAAAGCGTGATAAAGCGCACTGAACCAAGCATGCCGTCTACCCACCCAGTTCAGGCATAATAGCCTAATGAGGATCGCCAAGAGGTAATCATGGATATTGAACAAGTCTTAAAAGCAATGACGCCTGAAGTGTATGATCGGTTGTGTTATGCCGTGGAGACGGGCAAATGGCCGGACGGCACCAGCTTGAACCAAGCGCAACGCGACCAAGCCTTGCAAGCCGTGATGTTGTATCAATCACGTCATAACAGCCAGCCCCAGCACATGACCGTTGCAAAAGGGGGCAATGTGACCTGGAAATCGAAAGCGGAACTAAAACGTGAGTTTGCCCGTCCAGATGAAGCCCGGATTGAGGTGGCGACTCAGGACAGCAATACTAAACATTAGCGCGCACAGCTCAGCGATCACGGCGATGGCCGCGTCTATCATTGAATCGGCCATTAGCATGCTGGTACCTAGGTGGTCGCTAGGCTARTTGGGCTGGCGAAAAACGGCGTTAGTTGATGATTTTCCTCCTGCGCATAGGCATCGAACAAGGGGTGTTGGTCGAGAGCTGAGAGGTAATCACTCAGCGCCGCGAATCGGTCGTCCAGCACCAACCCTGCCATTTTTGCGCAACGAAACAGACTCCACACGCTGATACCTGCCATCGTCACCGTCTGGGTGGGCATTGCTTTTACTTGCTCGCCTAAATATTGGCAGCAGGCGGGTAATGTTTGCAGAGCTTGGTTCACGGCCTGATGATCGACCGTTTTGTCTAAAATATGCCCGCGTACCACCCGTTGGTAAAACAAGGTATCTGTGATTAAGGGATCGAGCTGATAGCGACAAAACCACTCAACCCAGCGGATCTGGGCGCGATGGGTGGGGTTGCCTGGATAGAGCAGCGGATCAGGGTAGGCATCATCAAGGTAGGCCGTAATCACTGTGTCTTGGTAAATGGTGTGTGATGCCTCGGCGAGTGCGACCACAGTTTGCATCGGAGGATGGTGGATGATGCGCTCGTGTGCCTCGAAAGGGGAAGTGGGGGCGAGTTGATAGTCTAAATGCTTTAACCTCAGCGCCAGCGCGATTTTTCGCGTATGGGGCGACAGCGAGTCACCATGTAATACCCTCATTATGCGCTCCTTTTAATGACGACCAACAGTATGGTTACCCCTTCGTATACGTTAGCAAATAAAAACGCCGGCAACCTTGCCGACGTCACACACTGAAAGATTCGTGAAACAGTAACAAGCTAGTAGTAACTGAGTTCTCCGCGGAGATCTTTTTGTACCAAGGTACGCAGGGTCTCAAACGGCAAGGACTGACTCAGCAGGAAATGAAGCTTTGCCAACGCCGCCTCTGGCGTCATGTCATAGCCGCTCAACACACCGGCATCAGCCAATGCACAGCCTGTTGCGTAGCCGCCCATATTCACGCGTCCTGCCAAACATTGGGTCAAGTTAAGCACCAAGACACCCCGATCGGTGGCCTGTTTGAGCAAGTCCAGCAGTTCGGGGTGCTGAGGCGCGTTGCCCACCCCAAAGGTTAACAAAATCATGGCATTCACTGGCTGCTTGAGTGCGTTTCTTACCACGTCCGGTGAGATGCCGGGATACATCATGATCACTGCAACCGGTTGATCATTGATGGTATGCACCTTAAAAGGGCCGGCGGAAGGCTGGTTGAGCTTATCTGCTTTTACCTCGATATGAATACCGGCTTCAAGCAGCGCAGGCAGGTTAGGCGAAGTAAAGGCATTAAAGCCATCGGCATGGGATTTGGTACTGCGATTGCCACGTAATAACTGATTATTGAAAAACAAGGTGACCTCATTCACCGGATAGTTAGCGGCAATATGAAGGGCGTTGAGTAGGTTGGCTTGCCCGTCTGAGCGCAACTCTGCAATCGGAATTTGCGAGCCGGTCACGATCACGGGTTTTTCTAGGTTTTCAAGCATGAACGACAGGGCTGACGCCGTGTAAGCCATGGTGTCGGTACCATGTAAGATCACAAAGCCATCGTACTTGTGATAATTGTCGCCAATATCGTCCGCAATCCGTTGCCAATCCGTTGGCGTCATATCCGATGAATCAATGAGTGGTTGGTACTCATGAATGGTAAAAAGCGGCATTTCTGGACGATGGAATTCGGGCATCTTCTCCAACTGTTGTTGCAGAAAACCAGACACAGGGACATACCCATGATCGGACTTTTGCATGCCGATCGTGCCACCTGTGTAAGCGATATAAATGTGTTTACGTTCCATCATGTCAAATCTGCATTAAATGAGCGTGAGCACAGTATACATGTAACGATTACATCGATAACAGCGAGCGACACACAGAATAGAAGAAAAACAGGAAAAAGCCCTGACTGTAGGGTCAGGGCGAGTCGATTTTATTGGTATTGACAGTTCAAGCAGAATAAGTAACGCCCTTGGGGGTCGTTAAATTTTTCCAACAAGGTCAATGACTGCCACTGTGGTGACGACGCCAGTTGTTGAGCGATCGATGGCATGCTCGCCTGGACGGTTTTGCCAAGCACACTCGCACCTTGTCCGAGCACGTCGTTAATAAATTGCTCAAAGGGGGTGAGTGGCTGTTGCATCCAATCGAGCTGGTAGTCCTCAATCTCTGCGAGATCGGCGGCTGTTGATACCGCATCGTCAAAGTCACCCAGCTTATCCACTAAGCCGAGGTTCAGGGCGTCTTGCCCCGTCCAGACGCGGCCTTGCGCGACCTGATCAGCTTGTTCCATCGACATATTGCGGTGGTGACTGACGACCGAGAGGAAGCGGTGATAACCGTGCTCAATGCCAAGTTGCATGATGTCTCCCACCTCGTCAGGGAGCGCGCGAGTCAGTCCCACACCGGCAAACGGCGTGGTGCCGACACCATCAGACTGCACGCCGAGATCATCCAGCGTGTTCTCAAAGGTGGTGAATAGGCTGAAAATGCCAATCGAACCTGTGATCGTGGTAGGTTGGGCAATGATTTTATCGGCACTGGCCGATAGCCAATATCCCCCCGAGGCGGCCACGCTCGACATCGACACCACGACAGGTTTGCCGGCCTCACGCAATGCGTCTACCTCATTGCGAATGACTTCAGAGGCGAAAGCGCTGCCTCCCGGGCTATCAACACGCAGCACGACGGCTTTAACACTGTTGTCTAGGCGCGCATCGCGAAGCATTGCCGCGGTGGTATCGCCACCCACCGTCCCCGGACGTTGATGTCCGTCCATGATGGGGCCGCTGGCGACGACGACAGCAATGTTATTGTTGCCCGGCAAGCTAAAGCCACTTTGTATCTTCGGCAGGTAATCGTAATAACCTGTGTATTCAAAGCTGTCTTTGCCATCGCTCCCGAACTTATCGGCGAGATGGCGACGGATTTGCTGACGCGTCATTAATTTATCGACGATTCCTACGTCCTTAGACAATGCGGCGAAGTCACCCTCGAAACGGCGTAATCGCGAGAGCAGTTGCTCAGCGCTGGGAGAGAGCATATCCGCTTGGATACCGCGGTTCTTGGCGACATCACTCACATACGCCTGCCACAGCTGAGACAGCCAGGCTTGATTCGCCTCGCGGGCGGCATCAGACATGTTGTTGCGCGTGTAAGGCTCGACAAACGATTTATAGGTCCCCACACGGAACACATGGGTAGAGACGTCCAACTTATCGAGTAAGTCTTTCCAATACAGATTATAGCTACCATAGCCTTGCAGCATCACCATACCGTCAGGAGACATCAGCACCTCATCAGCATAACTGGCTAAATAGTATTGGCTTTGGCTATAGGTCCCCCCGATGGCGATGACGGGTTTGCCGCTCTCTTTAAAGGTATTGATGGCTTTGGCGATGTACCTCAACTTGGTCAAGCTGGTAGACGGCATATCACCCAAGCTTAATACCAGGCCGTTGATTTGCTCGTCGGAGGCGGCATGGCGCACGGTGTCGACGATATCAAACAGCACATTTTCTGTTTCAATCGGCTGGCCTAGCGCGTTGCGTGATAAGGTATCAATTGGGCTAAGTCGCTGACGCTGCTCGACAATCGGGCCATCAATGTTTAGCAAGAGGGCGCGAGGCTCGGGCTCAGATTGAGCGACCTTGACCGATTCAGCGTCTTTTGGCGTCAAGGGGGTTTCCGACGTCAGCGCAAAGTAGATGGCAACAATGACGCCTATGAAAAGGACGTTTAACAAAAGCTGCCGCGCGAAACTGAGCGCACGCCACAGCCATTTAAAAAGGGATGCAATAAAGCGGAACAGTTTTTTCATACTTGAGTCCATCGGTGCATGTCGCTGATATCCTAGCTGATCAGAGCCAAGAGCGATAGGTGCGAGCGATTATCGATATACGCCAATACTGGGTGAAAGTCCTACCCAGATCATAAATCGCGATACCATGTTGCTAACTTGTAAACGAATGTTTGAAATCACGTGTCTGTCAGCGCTATAGTCTGGTCAGACCACAAAACAATAAGTGAGCAAGCAATGGAACAGCACCCTTATCCCCACATGCTAGCCCCCCTCGATCTTGGGTTTACCACCCTAAAAAATCGCGTGCTAATGGGCTCTATGCATACTGGGCTTGAAGAAGCAAACGATGGTTTTAAAAAGCTAGCGGCCTTCTACGCCGAGCGTGCGAAAGGCGATGTAGGGTTAATTGTGACGGGTGGCTTCTCGCCCAATTTTCGCGGTCGCTTGACGCCATTTAGCGCCCAGTTCAGCTCTGGACGCGCGGCACGTGCACATCGTGCCATCACGGAAGCGGTTCATGCTCATGGCGGGAAAATAGCGCTTCAGCTTTTGCATGCGGGACGTTATGCCTTTCATCCGTTCGCGCAAAGTGCATCAGCCATTCGCGCCCCCATCAGTAAATTTACTCCGTTTGAAATGAGTGAGCGGGCGATTTGGCGCACCATTAAAGCGTTTGGGCGCAGTGCCGCGCTTGCCCGCGAAGCGGGCTATGATGGCGTTGAGATCATGGGCTCGGAAGGCTACCTCATTAACCAATTTTTCTGTCACCGCGCCAACCGTCGTTACGACCAGTGGGGCGGAACGGTTGAAAATCGAATGCGCTTTGCCGTTGAAGTGATGCGCGCGGTGCGTCAGGCCGCTGGCGACGACTTTATCGTGATATTCCGCCTATCGATGTTGGATTTGGTCGAGCAAGGCAATACCTTCGAGGATGTGGTTGCCTTAGCCAAAGGCCTTGAACAAGCGGGCGTGACCATTATCAACACGGGGATCGGTTGGCATGAAGCGCGCGTGCCCACCATTGCTACTCAGGTACCACGAGGTGCGTTTAGCTGGGTGACGGAAAAATTAAAAGGTGAAGTGTCGGTGCCCTTGGTGACCTGTAACCGCATCAATACGCCTGAGGTCGCTGAATCGATTTTGGCCAGCGGGCAGGCGGATATGGTGTCGATGGCGCGACCCTTTTTGGCCGACGCTGAGTTTGTCGCCAAGGCCAAGGCGGGGCAGCCGGATGATATTAATACCTGTATTGCTTGTAACCAAGCCTGTCTTGATCACGTATTTAAAGGAAAACGGGCAAGTTGCTTGGTGAACCCGAAAGCCTGTTACGAAACCGAACTGATCGCCACACCGGTCCGGCAAGTGAAACAGGTGGCGGTGATTGGGGGTGGCATGGCAGGGATTAGCTGTGCCACCGAGGCGGCCGAACGCGGCCACGATGTGACCTTGTTCGAAAAGTCGGATCGTCTAGGCGGGCAATTCAATTTGGCGATGGCCATTCCAGGAAAAGAAGAGTTTAAAGAAACCATTCGCTATTACCTCCGGAGGTTGGAAAAAGCGGGAGTGACGGTCAAACTCAATCAAACAGTGGATGTGGATACATTAAGTGCCTTTGATGACGTTGTGGTGGCGACAGGCGTCAAACCGCGCCGCCCTGCGATTGAAGGGATCGAGCATCCAAAGGTGATTGACTACCAAACCTTTATTCGTGACAACCCGGCCTTGGGTAGCCATGTCGCGATTATCGGCGCGGGAGGCATTGGAGTGGATGTTGCCACCATGATCACCGAGCCCAAGGATCAAAGCTTGGATGATTGGCTCAAAGAGTGGGGCATCGATAAAACCATTAGCCACGAAGGCGGCTTGTATCCTGGCCATGATACCCATAGCGATAAGCAGGTTTGGGTATTACAGCGCCGAGAAGGCCGAGTTGGCAAAGGGCCGGGCAAAACCACTGGCTGGATCCATCGTAAAACCTTGCAAAAACGGGGCGTGAATCTTGTGGGGGGGGTGACCTATCACAAAATTGATGATGAGGGACTACATGTGAGTATCAAAGACGAGGCGCACTTGATTCCTGCCACTCAGATCATCTTGTGTGCCGGGCAAGAGTCGGTTAATCAGCTTGCAGAGCAGTTGAAACAAGCTAATCTGTCCTATCACTTAATTGGTGGGGCAGAGCATGCGGGCGAGCTGGATGCGAAGCGTGCGATTCGCCAAGGGATTGAAACGGCGTTGGCGCTCTAAATCCATACACTTTGCACGATTTTATCCGTTCTAGGCTGTGTTAACCTGTGATCACCGAGTTATACATGGCCGTTTAACGGTAAAAAGGATGAATCATGGACGCACTTGAATTGCTCTTACAGCGCCGCTCGATACCGCGTCTCGCCGCGCCCGCACCGAGCGGTGACGTGCTTGAAAACATTATTCAAGCAGGGCTGCGCGCCCCTGATCATGGCGCGTTGACGCCGTGGCAATTTGTGATCTGCGAAGGTGAGGGGCTCACCCGGCTTTCCACTATTCTTGCCGACGCCGCACAAACCAATGGCGCGGATGAGGCGGCGATTGAAAAAGCGCGTAATGCCCCGCTTCGAGCGCCTATGGTGGTGGCAGTGATTGCCCGCACGCGTCCGCACGATAAGGTTCCTACCATTGAGCAACATATTTCGGCGGGATGTGCCACACAAGCGATGCAAATGGCCGCTGTCGCGCAGGGCTTTCAAGGGTTTTGGCGCACTGGCGCGTTTGCTTATCATCCTGCTGTGCGCGAAGCGCTGTCGGTAGAAGGTGACGATCAGATTGTCGGCTTTTTATACTTGGGGACGCCTGATTGCGCCCCAGCTAATGCTCCTAAGCGTGATACCAGTAAGTTTGTGACCTACCTGTAAACTAGGATAAATCGCGTTTACCTCGAAAAAACCTGTGCATATGTACAGGTTTTTTATTGCGCCCTGATCGGCCTTTGCATACCATGCGCTCAGCGACGGTTAAAAAGGCTTTGTCATGGCACGATTGTTTATAGCGGAAAAACCCAGTCTCGGACGCGCGATTGCGGCGGGACTGCCTAAACCGCACAAAAATCACAAAGGGTACATCGAGACCGCTCAAGGCGATGTAGTGACCTGGTGTATCGGCCATTTGTTAGAGCAGGTTGAGCCGGATGCGTATGACAGCCGCTATAAAAAGTGGGATCTGGCTGATCTACCGATTGTGCCTGAAAAATGGCAGCTCCGTCCTCGTCAAGCCGCCGCGGCGCAACTGGCTGTCGTCAAAAAACTGATCAAACAGTTTGATCAACTGGTGCACGCGGGTGATCCCGATCGAGAGGGACAGTTGTTGGTTGATGAAGTGATTGACTACGCCAAGGTCAGTGCCAACAAAAAAGCTAACATTAAGCGCCTTTTAATCAGTGATTTAAACCTTTCTGCGGTGAAGAAAGCCCTCGCGCAACTGCAAGATAACAAAGCCTACATGCCACTGTCCGTATCGGCTTTAGCGCGTTCACGCGCCGACTGGTTGTATGGAATGAATCTGTCTCGTGCCTATACCTTGTTAGGGAAACAGGCCGGCTACCAAGGCGTGTTATCGGTCGGACGTGTGCAAACGCCAGTGTTAGGACTGGTGGTGCGCCGTGATCAGGCGATAGACAGTTTTGTACCTCACCCGTTTTTTCAACTGGATGCGATCATTGCTCATCCAGAGGGAGAGATACGGGCACGTTGGCAGCCCAGTGAAGCGTGCGCAAAGTGGCAAGATGAACAGGGACGCGTCCTGTCTCGTCCCTTGGCAGAGAACGTCGCACAACGCATCGCAGGACAAACCGCGACCGTCACTGAAGCGGAGCGTCAGCAACGTAAACAGGCCGCGCCGTTGCCGTACAACTTGTCGGCACTACAAATTGACGCTTCAAAGCGGTTTGGTTTTAGTGCGCAAAAAGCACTGGATGTGTGCCAACAGCTTTACGAACGCCACAAACTGATCACTTATCCGCGCTCAGACTGTCGCTATTTGCCCAAAGGCCACTTCGCCGAGGCGAATAAGATACTCGGTGCCATTAAGCAAGGTTGTGAGACGCTTAGCCAAGCATGTGAGGGGGCTGATACCAAGCGCAAAGGGAAGGCATGGAACGACAGTAAAGTAGGCGCTCATCATGCGATTATCCCCACAGCGAAAGTCGCGCCGACAAGCTTGTCAGCCGATGAAGCAAAGATTTATCAGCTCATCGCGCGCCAATACGTGATGCAGTTTTATCCGGCCGCTGAATACGCAGAAGGGAAGCTCATCTTTGATATCGCAGGTGGGTGTTTTATTGCCAAAGGGAAGGTGCTGACGTTGGCCGGCTGGCGTGCTTTGTTGCCGACAAATAACACCGCAGACAGCGACGCGGCCCCCTTGCCGCTAATGGAGAAAGGCGATCAAGGACGCTGTGAACGCGGTGAGATTAAAGATTGCATGACAGAGCCGCCGGCGGCGTTTACGGAATCCACGCTGTTGCAGGCGATGACGGGCATTGGTCGCTATGTACAAAACAAAGCGCTGAAAGAGATATTGCGCGAGACCGACGGCTTAGGCACTGAAGCCACCCGTGCCGGTATTATTGAGTTATTGGTGAAACGTGGCTTATTAACGCGGCAAGGAAAGACGTTGCACGCTAGCGCCAGTGGTAAAGGGCTTATCGCGGCGCTGCCAGACAGTGCCACCTATCCGGATATGACCGCCGATTGGGAGCGGCAACTGCAAGATATGGCGGATCGTCAGTGTGCGTATCACCCTTTTATGCAAGAATTAACGGCACAAGTGACAGGCTTAATTGAAACCGTAAAAACATCGCCCCCACCGGCCTCGTTAAGCGATTTGCCAGCCGCCCCCACTAAATCGTTCGCGCGTAAAGGGCGGCGCACGTCCGGCTACCGAAAACGGACAGCGAAAGCAAAGCCGGCGGCTAATACAAAGTCAACGGCGAAATCAGCGCGCGCCACGAAAGCGAGACGCAAAGCCGCAAAATAATGTTGTTGGAGCGGTACGCCATATTACCACCACTATGGCGACAGCTTGCATGTGAAGCATGTGGCGAGCAAACGTACAAGGTGACCTGTTAGAACGCATAAGCGGCAATACAGCCAACCAGTGTCATCACAAACAGGAAGCCTTTAAGCACCTTGGGGTTGGCGGAAATGGCAAAGCGAACGGCCACTCGTGCGCCCAACATGGTGCCAATGGCTAAAATCAGCCCTGGTACCCAGCGCACCAGATCATCGGCAATAAACACCACTAAAGATAAGCTGGTGAAGGCGAGCGTACAGGCCAGCTTGAGCGCATTGCCACGCACTAGGTCATAGTGCAGTGTACCGCACAGGGCTGCCAGTAGTACAAATCCTACCCCGGCTTGCACGAAGCCGCCATAGAAGCCTGCCAGCAAGAGACCCAACCAAGCCATGGGGGTATCTTTAACGCGCTTCGTTGGTGTTCCCTCTGGAGGGCCAAAGGTCGCGGGTTTGATCAGCATTACTAGCGTCATGGTCAGCAAAGTGCCAAGCAACAAGGGTTTCACCCAGCTTGCCGGTAGCCAAGCGGCAGCTAATGCGCCGCAAAGGCCACCGAGTAAATTGGGGACTAAAACAGGGATAATATCTTGGGTATCCAGTTTATTGTGCTGGCGAAAGCCCGCCATGCCGGAAGTACACTGTAACCACACTGCCACGCGATTGGTGGCATTGGCGACATCAGCCGGCATGCCCATCACCATTAACGCAGGTAAGGTCAAGTTCGAGCCACCGCCCGCCAATGTATTAATGATCCCCGCGATCAGTCCTAAGCTGACCAGTAGCAGACCATACTCGAGGGTCATTGCCATGCACACTCCTTGTTTTGCATCGCTGCGTTGGTGTGGTTACCTTGAGTGAAAGGGGTAACCGCTTGATAGAAAAGCCCCATCAAGCATACTGTTTATGCGCAATGTTGTGAAACCTAATAGTAATACTGGCGAATCTGTTCACGCCCTTTATAATCACGTCCTACACCTGAAGTTTGGTTATTTTCGCCCTATTAGTCCTGCGAAATAAGGTTATATCACGTCATGCAGCAAGCTGTTCCATCCGCGCTTGATAAAGTTGCGCGCCGCTCCGCGCGAGTGGGGTTTGTTTATAATGTGCTTATTTCCATCATGGTCTTTGCTTTCTCTGTGGTCTCGGTGGAGTTTTGGCTTTACCAGCAAGCGCATGACCAAGAGGTGAAAGAAGTGCAACGTGCGCTGCTGGCCTATCGCTCTCGTATTGAGCTGAAAGTGACACAGAATTTGGATTTAAGCCACGGGCTTGCCACCTACATCAGCCTTAATCCGGATTTGGACCAAAAGGATTTTTCCCGCTTTGCCGGCCAGCTTAGAGATAAAACGCCCCATATTCTTAATTTTGGCGCGGCGCGAAACTGGGTGATCAGTCACGTTTATCCCAATACACTCGAGGACTCGGTATTGGGCGCTGATTATCGTGATCTTCCCGAGCAACTAGAGAGTGTTCGTGCCGCCTATGGCTCGAGGCAGCCGGTCATCTCTGGCCCTGTTGAGCTTATACAAAGCGGGACGGCGTTGATTGCCAGGCAGTCAATCGTTAACCAAAACACCGGTCTGCCTTGGGGGGTGTTATCCACGGTGTTAGATATTGATGGTTTGTTCTCCGCCAGTTTTAAGCAAGGCGAAAACTATCCTGTCCGCGCGGTATTACAAGAAAAACGCGAATCAGAATCAGTATTCACGACGGTTTATGGTGACACCTCAGTACTGAGCCAGTCGCCCGAGACGGTTACGGTCAATTTGCCGTCGGGGGATTGGCGTTTATTGGGCGTACCGCAATCGGGGTGGAAAGGGTTGCATCCTCACCCCACGGTCTGGGTTGTGGGTACAATTATTTTACTTTTTTGGCTGGGTGGCCTGTATGGCCGTTACAATGCGGGGCGCAGTTTTGCCCAATCGATCGGGCGTGTGGTGGATGATAGCTACCGCTTTAGAAGCATTTTTAAACGTCACGATGCGGTGATGATGCTCCTCGATGCGAAAACGGGCGATATTCTTGATGCCAATGACAGTGCGCAGCAGTTCTATGGCTATGACCATGCTGCTCTAACGTCGATGCAGATCAGTGATATCAATACCCAAACCGATAGTGTCCTCAGAGAAAGCCTCTCGCAGGCACAACAGCGCGCGAAAAATTGTTTTATCTTCTCACATCGGCTTAAAAGTGGTGAGGTGCGGCAAGTGGAAGTTCATTCTTCACCGATCACCATTGGTCATGCCAAGCTGCTTTTTTCTGTGATTCATGATGTGTCAGAACGTCTTGAAGTAGAGAGAAAGCTGATGCTGAATGCAAAAATTTTCGAGCAGTCCAGTGAAGGGGTGCTGATTACCGATGCGACGGGAAGGATCGTGACGGTAAATGGTGGCTTTAGTGCGATTACCGGGTATCAAGAGGAAGAGGTGCTTGGTGCCACGCCGGCCATTTTGAACTCTGGACGTCATGACAAATCGTTTTTCGCTGAAATGTGGCAGCAAATTGTCGACCACGGACGGTGGAAAGGCGAAATCTGGAATCGACGCAAAGATGGCGTAGTGTACCCCCAGCTACTCTCTATCAGCGTGGTAAAAGATGAGGCTGATAATGTGGTTAATTATATTGGGGTGTTCTCGGATATCACCAAGCTTAAAGATTCAGAGAAAAAACTGATTGATTTAGCCCATTATGATTCGTTAACCGAGCTGCCGAATCGTCTGTTGTTAACGTCCCGCGTTCGTCAAGCGATGAATATGCAGTCCGTTCAGCGCAATCAGATCGCTTTGATGTTTCTGGATCTCGACCAATTTAAGTTCGTCAATGACAGCCATGGCCACGCGGTGGGCGATGAGTTGTTGAAGTTGGTGAGTGATCGCTTACATGGCTTGCTTGAGGAAGGCGACACCTTGGCACGTTTGGGGGGCGATGAGTTTGTCATTCTTCGTTTGATTCACACTGATGACACCGCGTGTATTCGCTTGTCAGAAGATGTGATCCATGCCATGAACCGTTTGTTTGTCCTCGATGGCGGCATTGATGCACAAATTGGGGTAAGCATAGGTATTGCGCAATACCCAGACGATACGTCAAGTACCGAAGAGCTCCTTACGTTCGCCGATTCAGCCATGTATCACGCCAAAAAGTCGGGCCGCAATACCTATGCGTTCTATGATGATGCGTTAACCATTAATGCCAACCATAAGCTACGTTTAGCGGTGGAGTTACGCCAATGTGTACAAAACAATGAACTGGCGCTTTATTATCAGCCACAAGTGGATCTGGTGACGGGGCACATCATTGGTGTCGAGGCGTTACTGCGCTGGCATCATCCCGAACGTGGCTTGCTGTCTCCTATTCATTTTATCGAGGTCGCGGAAGAGCGCTCAATCATTCATGATATTACCCGATGGGTGGTGGAAACCGGTTGCCAGCAATTAAAAGCGTGGCATGATGCGGGTGCGCCGATCTCCATGGCCGTAAACATCTCTCCCCGTAACATTGCTGACGTCACTTTTGTCCAAGTAGTGGCTGAGGCATTAGATAAAACCGGCGCGGATCCGCGCTTTTTAGAGTTAGAGATCACAGAAAATACCTTGATCGAAAACCAAGCCAATGCGTTACGTGTTCTCGAACAGTTGCGTGAAAAGGGGGTTGGGATAGCGATCGATGATTTTGGTACCGGCTATTCGTCCATGGCGTACCTAAAACGTTATCCGATCTCGAAGCTAAAAATTGACCGTCACTTTATCAAAGATATTCAAAGCCAATCGCCAGACGAAGAAGAAGTCGCGATTGTTTCAGCAATGATAGCGATGGCGGATAGTCTCGGGATCGGCGTGGTGGCGGAAGGGATTGAAACGCTACACCAACAAGCCATACTGCATGAGCTTGGCTGCACCTTTGGACAAGGTTATTTATATCGTCGTCCAGCCCCTGCTACCGATATTGGCGAGCTTTTGGGGGTGGAGAATGATTGATGTTTCACCATGCTGTTGCTGATCAAACTGTTGCCGATTAAACAGAGCAATGACTGACTTGACTCATCCTTGGATGGTCATGGCTCACATTTTTAGGGCGCAGACGCAGGAATGATGTCAAGCGCTTGCGGTTTTTTTACCCTAAAAGAAAATCGCAAGGAGCACGATCATGACCCCTGTATTTACTTGGCAGCGGCTCGCTATCGCGATAGCCGCGTCGCTTTCAATGACAGCCGCAGCCTCTCCTCATATCACGGTGACCACCTCAACCACACAAGCTGATAAACCACTTGATGTAGACGCACCAGCGGTCTTCGCATTGGGAAAGAACACTTACCAAATCACCGTGGATGGCGTTGAGGGGGACTGCCAAGCCGATACGCCAAACAAAGCCAAGTTTAATACGCCGATACCGCTTGAGTGCGATACGGCCAGCACCTTTGATCTCACCATTCGCTTTGCTGGTGACTATGGCTTTTATTATCAAGCGGATACGCGCACATTACGGGTAAAGCGTGAGCCAAAAAAGACGGCCTCGACCTTTAAGCGGCCTTTGCCAGATGTGCAATGCCAGCAGTATCAAGGCGGGCCGGTTACTCTGCAACTGGGCGATAGCTTTGCCGAAGGGACCCGTCTAAAAGAAGCGCTCAGTGGCCAGGTGGTGCGTGTAAAGGATCACAGTGTCACGCTGACGCCGGCAGCGAACAGTGGTGGCTTGGTACTCTTAGCCCCGGTTGACGCGCCTTCTCCGACGTTTAGCTACCGGAATGCCAATATCTATTTTGTGATGGTGGACAGGTTTAACAATGGCGATCCGAGCAATGATCACAGTTATGGACGCCATCAAGATAACGCACAGAACATCGGCACCTTTCATGGCGGAGATCTGCAAGGGGTGATCGATAAACTGGATTATATCCAGTCGCTCGGCACAGATGTGATTTGGTTGTCGCCGATTGTCGAGCAAGTCCATGGCTTTGTTGGCGGTGGGAGCAAGGGCAGCTTTCCTTTTTATGCCTATCATGGCTACTGGTCACGTGACTTTACCCAAGTAGACAAAAACTTTGGTGATGACACCGTACTCAAAACCCTCGTGGATGAAGCGCACCAGCGCGGCCTAAAAGTCTTTCTTGACGCTGTGGTCAATCATCCAGGTTATGCCACGCTCGCGGACTTACAGCAAGATGGGATTAACGTCGTCAATGACGCTGAGTTGCCAGAAAAATGGCAAGATTGGCAGCCCGATAAGGGGCAAAGTTGGCATGACTTCCATCAGGCCATTGACTACAAGAGCACCCAATGGCACCAATGGTGGGGCAAAGACTGGGTGCGAGCTGGGTTACCTGATTATGATCAGCCCGGCAGCAGTGATAAAACCCTGACACTGGCTGGGCTACCCGACTTTAAAACAGAATCCGATCAGCCAGTGACGCCACCACAATGGCTACTCAACAACCCAGGCACTCGCGTTGAAGCGCGCGATAACTATACCGTGAGTGACTACTTACTGGAATGGCAAACCCAATGGGTAGAGCGTTTCGGTATTGATGGCTTTCGGGTGGATACGGTCAAGCATGTCGATGGCGAAGTATGGCGAGCATTGAAATCGCAAGCCTCGGCGGCGTTAGAGACGTGGCGGCATCAGCATGGCAAAACGGGAGAGCCGTTTTGGATGATGGGAGAAGTATGGGGCCACCGTGCTTATCGCAGCCCTTATTTTGACCAAGGCTTTGATGCCTTGATTAATTTCGATTTGCAAAAGCAGATGGACAAGGGAGCGTATTGCCTCAGTGAAATGCAAGACACTTATCAAGCGTATGCTGACACCATGGCAAAAGAGGGCGATTTCATTCCGGTAAGCTATATGTCGTCCCATGATACTGAGCTTTTTTTCAGTCGCTTTAAAGACGCCAGCATGCAGCGTGGTGCCGCTAACGCACTCTTGCTGGCGCCCGGTGCGGTACAAGTGTTCTATGGTGATGAAGTCGGGCGTGACTTGGGCCCTTACGGAGACGATTTCCATCAAGGTACCCGTTCAGACATGATATGGCAGCGCAATGATATGCAAACAGATTTGCTAAACCATTGGCGTAAAGTAGGCCAGTTTAGGCAAGATCACCCGGCGATTGGGGCAGGTACGCACCAAGTCATCCCACAAGCGGGGGCCTATGTATTTTCTCGTCAACGTGGCGAAGATACCGTGGTTGCGGCATTTGTCGGGCGGCAAGCGAAGTAACCGCCTTTAATGCGCACGCACGAAAAAGCCCACCGTTCGATGAACGGTGGGCTTAAATATTGGTCGGTCTGACTGGATTTGAACCAGCGACCCCTGACACCCCATGACAGTGCGCTACCAGACTGCGCTACAGACCGACTAAGCGCTATATTACGAATCGGCCTAGTGGGTGTCAATTGCCAAGGGGCATTGTTTTTCGGTTTTTCAACCGTTTGGCTATTAAAGCGTCAACCCACCGTCGCGATGTGACATTTTGCTCTGCCCCTTGCTCATCACGACGACGGCTCTTCGGGATAATAAAAGCGTTTCAGTTCATGCATCACTTGCATCAGTAGTGACAATTGCGGTTTCCCCTCTGGCAGCGGTGTATAGTGCTTATCAAACACCTTATAGTTGCCAAACTTATCCACCACGGTGGTTTTTTGCGGTTGTACCACCACGATATCTCGGCTATCGCCGGCGAGCACCCACTTGCGTGGACGGTTTTTAAGCTCGAACAAGTTGGTTCCACTGCTATACGTCTCCGCCGGAGAGCTGACCGATAACATGGATTCCATCAATGTGGGGGCCACATCTAGGTGGCTACTATAATGCGCAGTTTGCTCCGCATTTTGGTTGGGCCAATGCATAATCATGGGCACTTGTAACTGATATCGGCTGTAGTTTGAGTTTGAGCCCCAACTGTTGAGTCCGGTCTCGTTAAACTCCATCCCGTGATTGGCGGTGATCATCACCACGGTATTGTCCAATTGCCCTGACTGGCCTAGATGCTCAAGCAAGCGGCCAAGTTGGTCATCGACATAATGCGCGGCGTTGTTGTAGCTGTTTTTTAATACCAAGCTTGTCTGGGTATCGACCCCTGCCATGGCACTATCCAGTGCCGGTTGAAAAGGCTGTGGGTAGTCACCACCTTGCTCGTATTCATTCACGGTTGCTAATTCTAGGTAACCAAACCATGGCTTGTCGGTTTCGCGACTTCCCAGCCAGTTTTGCATCGTGCTGATGGCCTCGGCATCGGCTTGCCAAGCGGGTTTGTCCGATTGGCTATCGCGTTCAAGCGCTTGGCTGAAAATACTCTGATAATAAATGGGATTGGCAAAATGATCGCCACTAAACAACCCCAGTTGATAATCACGCTGTTTGAGTGTTTCTATCAGTACCGGACGCAGCCCCTCGGTACGGGCGCTTTGCGCATAACTGCCAGGCAAGCCGTAGAAAAAGCCAAACAACCCCGCCATGTCGTCATTGCTGCTGCTAAAGTGATTTTTAAACCACAGGTTTTGATTAGCAAACTGGTGGAGGTGAGGCATGGTGACTGGGTTTACCATGTCCGCACGCAGTCCCTCTACCATCACCATCAGTAAGTTTTTCTGATATTTGTTGGCATCCGGTGCAAAGGCAAGCGGCTGAAGGGGATACCGGATCACTTCGCTGGTTTCTTGTCCACGTTGTTCACGCAAACGTTGGTACTCTTGCCTGTCGAGCAAGCCGTACTTTTCCATAAAGGTTTTCGCGGTCATCGGATAGGAGACCGGGAAGGTAGAGCGCTGTGCGGTGACCGGGCTATATATGAAGGCGTCCGCCCAAATATGGATAAGATGGCTAGAGATAAAGCAAAGCGCAAAGACGGTAGCCACGGGGATACCAATCCGTTTACGCGTCAGTTTACGCAGTTTGCGCCACACCCATTCGGCAATAATCAACTCTAAGATAAAAATAGCAGGCACAGCAATAAACAAGTATTGCCAATGCGCATTCATATCGGTTTTTTCGCCGCTTAACAGCAGCTCCCACACCAGCGGGTTAAGGTGAAGGTGCAGGGTTTGGTAAGCGTAAATATCGAGCAGCAGCACCATCATCCCAACAGTGGCAACCAGTACGGCAAACAGCCGCATTAACCGCTGAGAGGGAATGAGAAAACTGGCCGGGAAAATAATCAGAATATACAGCGCAAACACCAGAAAGCCAAAGTGTCCAACCCAGTTGAACACCAAGTAGCTTTGCCCTAATAGGGTTTCAGGCCATCCCGATTGGCTGATGTAGCGCGTGCCCAGCAACATAGCGGCAATGATGTTAAAAAAGCTAAACCAATGCCCCCAACTGATAAGCTGGGATACTTTGTCACGATACGATGTTCCGCTATCAACCATACAAATTTATTCTTCTCTTATTAGCGACTGCTGCTTTATGCATTATTGCTTATCGATAGATGCCATTAATGCCTGGGCAAACTTGTCGGCAAATGCCTGGCGTTGGGCGGCAGGGATATTGTGATTAAGGATGTTGGTGGCGACATTCCCGATCACCATCAGCGATAAATCTGTCGATGCATCGTGTTGCTCTAACACGTTGACAACATCGTTGATAATACGTTCCACTTGCTCGTCGTCATATTTTGAAGTTACAGGCATAAATTCGTCTTTTCTTCTTAAAACCAAAGCAGCGTATAATAACTCACACTTTAGTCTTACTGAAAATCTTTTCAATCATGACCCTCACGCTTTCTAACGTAATATTGCATCAAATCGTTAAGCAAGATGATGATTCGCTTAACGTTCACCTTCGAGACGGCCCGTTGCCGCTGACTGAGCAGACCGAAAACCTGATGGGAGACATTCATCGGGTTTATCATGCAAAAGCAGGCAAAGGGTTTGCTTTGTTTGACACCGAGAGTGACTTCCAGCAGTGGTTAAAGGCTTATCGTACCGGTGAACTCGACTTTCAAGCCTTGTCCGAAAAAGCGGTGGAGCGCTTGCGTGCTGAACTAGCCAAATACCCTTTTGCCGATAACGGCACCTTGGTGATGGCGCACTACCGAGCGCTCGCGACGGATTATCTGTTTATCGGCGTGCTCGAGTCCAAGCACAGTTTACGCGTCACCGATGAGTTGGAGGTAAATGCCACCGAGTATCTCGATGTGAGCAAGATGGATATCGCTGCGCGCATTGACTTATCAACTTGGGAGACGGACGCCGAGTCAAATCGTTACCTTTCCTTTATCAAAGGTCGCGTGGGGCGCAAAGTCGCTGATTTCTTCCTCGACTTTCTGCAAGCGGAAGTGGGAATGGATAGCAAGCAGCAAAACCAGGTGCTGATGCAAGCGGTAGAAGACTACTGCGACGATGCTCGCCTCGACAAGGAAGAAAAGAATAACTATCGCAAACAAGTTTTTGATTATTGCAATGATCAGCTTAAAGCGGGCGATGAAGTGGTGGTGAAAGAGCTGGCGGGCGAGTTGCCGACCACCCCCGAAGGCACTGACTTTTATCAGTATGCTAACCAGCAAGGGTATGAGCTTGAAGAGCAGTTCCCGGCTGACAGAACCACGATGCGAAAGCTCACCAAGTTTGTCGGGGCCGGTGGCGGTTTGTCGGTAAACTTTGATGCCATGCTGTTGGGGGAACGTGTGTTTTATGATCCAGAGACAGATACGCTGACCATAAAAGGCACGCCGCCGAACTTGCGCGACCAGCTTCAGCGCCGCTTGTCGAGCCGAGATGACGACTAGCGTCTAAATCACTGACTTTGGTTGGGTCAGGTTTATCTTGATGATAAAAAGCGGGACACCTGATGGTGTCCCGTTTGTTGCTTTACTTTGCCTCGTGCCGTGTTCGCACCAAAACCTTATTGGCGTTTTTATGCGCGCTCGGGCTGAGCGTCTAGGGTCGCAGCGTCATCAGTCTGCACGGTTTGTGCTGGATCGACTTTATCAACAAACCAACCCATATAGCTGGTCACGATAGTCACAGCGATACAAACAAAGCTTAGCCACATAAACGGCGCATACGACAAGGTGGCGACCCCTAAGATGCTTGCCATATAAATGCCGTTGTCACTCCAAGGCACCATCCCGGATGTCAAGGTACCACCGAACTCAGCGTTACGTGACAAGTTCTTACGCTGATAACCCAAGCGGTCGTAGTTTTTCGCACAAATTTTGGGGGTCAGTATCAGTGACACGTACATCGCTGAGCCAAAAATGTTGCCCATAAAGGCTGTGCCGATGGTGGAGGTGGCCAAGCTTCCAGCACTGTTGACGCGACGCTCAAAGAGGCTCGCGATAGTATGGAGAACGCCCACTTTTTCCAGTAACCCGCCAAAGCCGAGACCAAATACAATCACTGCCACAGACCCAAGCATCGACGACATGCCGCCACGATTGAGAATGGCATCAATGAAATCTACCCCTGATGCGACAGAGAACGGGGCCCAAGCGGTGTTAATCGCCGAAACGGGAGCCATGTCTTGCAACATCACTGCCCACACCACGCCCAGTAGTGAGCCAAAGCTGATCACCGGGAAGGATGGAAGGCGCATGGCGAGCAGCGCGAGTACGATGAGCACAGGAATAAATGACATCGGGGTGATCACAAACTGTTCCTGCATCGCTTGTTTCACCATTTCTACTTGGCTCATATCGACATTGCCAGCGTAGTGCCAGCCGACCAGGGTAAACAGAATGCCGGTAATGATGTAGCTAATAAGCGCAATCGGAAGCATGCCTTTAATATGCTCGACAATTTCCACGCCTGACATGGATGAAGCCAGGATCACCGAATCAGACAGCGGGGACATTTTGTCGCCGAAATAACAGCCAGAGAGCACCGCACCCGCGGTCATTGGTGCGGGGATCCCAAGGCCTTGGCCAATCCCCATCATCGCAATCCCCGCAGTACCGGCTGCGCCCCAAGAGGTCCCCGTCGCCAAAGCGGTTAACGAGCAAATCAACATGGTTGCTAAAAGGAAGATAGAAGGATGGATAGCTTTCAGACCATAGTAAATAATAGTGGGGACAATGCCGCCGGCAATCCAGGTACCCACGAGTGCGCCCACGGAAAGGAGAATTAACACCGCGCCAAGGCCGTTGGAAATGCCTTTGGTCGCTGCCGACTCAAGATCTTTGTATTGATGGCCTAATTTGAGTCCCAAACCCATGATCACAAACCAGCCAATAAACAGTGCCAGCTGGATAGGTAAATCGAGTTTTGCGGTAAACGAAAACGCGAGCGCCAAAAATGCACCCAGCGCTAGGATGACCTGAACGATGGATGGTAATCGAATTTGATGTGTTGTCATAACTGAACCTTCTTCACGTCGCACTCGGTGACAACCGATAGGGCGAACGTATCAATATCATTATCGGAAGGTGGATCGTCTGTGATTGCGCGACTACTCCCTGCGCGATTTAGCGATGCAACTAGCAACAACCAAACTCACATCACTGTCCGTGTGTCAGTATCCTTTGTTCCATTTGTGAGGCGTCATACTCTAGCTAACAGAACAATGAGATGGGAAACATTTTTGTCGCTTATGTGAGTCAAACGCGAGCTGAGTTAATTATCATTACGAATTGTTGTGCTCGTGTTTTTTAAAGGTTTCTTTAGTGTTTTTTATTAATGATTTTTATGTGTATGAGAGCAGTGTTTTTCGGCGTATGTACGTTAAACAACGTTAGGCGTCAGTGACGGAAGGTTTAAAAAATGGTGGATAATTGAGCAGAAAAAGGGGCTAACCTGACGACTGAGAAAAGACGTGTTAGTATCAAAAACGTTTTTTCACTGACTGTCGAACTTTATACGACGGTCACACAACATGGAGTGTGAAAATTATGATGCGAGTAGGTTTAGTTGGCTGGCGCGGCATGGTGGGATCGGTGCTGATGCAGCGTATGGTAGAAGAAAAAGATTTCGACCATATCGAACCTGTCTTTTTTAGTACCTCTCAAGTGGGTATCGACGCACCGAACTACGGTAAAGATTCGGGCACCTTAAAAGATGCTTACGACATTGAGATGCTAAAAACCCTCGATGCTATTATCACCTGCCAAGGCGGAGACTACACCAATGATGTTTACGCAAAGCTGCGTGAATCAGGTTGGAAAGGCTATTGGATTGATGCGGCGTCATCACTACGAATGGCAGATGATAGTATCATCACTTTGGATCCGGTTAACTTCAAACAAATCCAAGCGGGTATTCATCAAGGCACGCGTACCTTTGTGGGGGGTAACTGTACCGTCAGTTTAATGCTGATGGGCTTGGGCGGCTTGTACCAAAACGGGTTGGTCGAGTGGATGACTGCCCAGACGTATCAAGCTGCGTCTGGCTCAGGCGCCAAGCATATGCGCGAATTGATCAGCCAAATGGGTGTGATCAACGATGCCGTTAATACCGATTTGGCCAGTCCTGCTACCTCTGTTCTGGATATTGACCGCAAAGTCGCGCAAACCCTACGCTCGGGTAATTTCCCAAGTGACAACTTTGGCGTGCCACTTGCCGGCTCACTGATCCCTTGGATTGATGTGAAGCGCGACAATGGTCAAAGCAAAGAAGAGTGGAAAGCTTCGGTGGAGACTAACAAGATCTTAGGGCTAGACCACAATCCGATCCCTATCGACGGTACGTGTGTTCGTGTCGGGGCGATGCGTTGTCACAGTCAGGCACTGACCATTAAGCTGAAAAAAGCGGTGCCAATGGATGAAATTGAAGACATGATTGCATCACATAACGACTGGGTCAGTGTGGTGCCTAATGAGCGCGATGTCACCATGACGGATCTGAGTCCGGCTAAAGTGACAGGCACCATGTCTGTGCCGGTGGGCCGTTTACGTAAACTGGCAATGGGTGACGATTTCCTCAATGCCTTTACCGTAGGTGACCAGCTGCTGTGGGGCGCGGCAGAGCCTCTGCGTCGTACATTGCGTATTATCTTGTCGGAAAAAGCGCAAGACTAATCACTGAGCGATAACCATCGCAAGCCGTCAACGACGTTGGCGGCTTTTTTATGTGTATCGCTTAGTCTTAGCGTTTCAAGCGCGCATAAAAAAGGAGGCGATAGACGCCTCCTTAGCTTCAAGCTTTTTCGTAAGCTGACTTAGCCTGCGAAGTTTTTCGCCACGAAGTCCCAGTTAACCAGCTTCCAGAAGGCAGCGAGATAGTCTGGACGCACGTTGCGATAATCGATGTAGTAAGCGTGCTCCCAAACGTCCACAGTCAGTAGTGGTGTTTCACCGTCGTGAGTCAGTGGGGTTTCAGCGTTTGAGGTGTTGACGATCGCTACTGAACCATCAGCTTTTTTCACCAGCCACGTCCAGCCAGAGCCGAAGTTGGTGACTGCTGCGTTGGTGAATTGAGTTTTAAACTCATCGAAAGAGCCAAAGGCTTTCGTGATTGCGTCTGCAACGTCACCAGTCGGCTCGCCGCCACCGTTAGGGCTTAGGCAGTGCCAGTAGAAGGTGTGGTTCCACACTTGCGCGGCATTGTTGAATACGCCGCCTGAAGAATTTTTGATGATCTCTTCGAGTGACTTACCTTCAAAATCAGTCCCTTCAATCAGACCATTAAGCTTCACGACATAGGTGTTGTGGTGCTTGTCGTAGTGATAGTCCAAGGTTTCTTTTGAGATATGTGGTTCGAGTGCATCTTTTGCGAACGGGAGTTCTGGTAGTTGGAATGACATTGCTTATATCTCCGTTTTTATCGTGAGAGTGCTTCCTGTAGTCCATCACCGGCGCTCAAGCGTGTGGTTTGTCATCAATGATCACATGAACCACTCATCACCTAAGCATCGGGTGTGGCTACTATTTTCGTTTTGCTCAGTGTAGTTTAGCAAGTTTTTACTTTATTAAAAGGATCGCAGTAAAATTTTTATGCCTAATCCCACAAAAGATTTAGGCATTTTTTTCCGGCCTGTTAACCAGTAGAATCAAGACAAGATTCACAGACAGTGTTCGAGGAAGCAATGGAAAYAACGGACAAAATTAAGCAGCAAATCGAAGAAAATGCGATTCTGCTTTACATGAAAGGGTCGCCAAAACTGCCAAGCTGTGGTTTTTCGTCACAAGCCTCTCAAGCGCTTATGTCGTGTGGTGAAAAGTTTGCATACGTGGATGTATTACAAAACCCAGATATCCGCGCAGAGCTGCCTGTATACGCGCAGTGGCCAACCTTCCCACAACTTTGGATTGAAGGTGAATTGGTCGGCGGTTGTGACATCATTTTGGAAATGTTCCAAAAAGGTGAGCTACAGCCACTGGTCAAAGAAGCGGCCGAGCACCGTGATGCGAGCGAAAACGAATAGCGCGGTTACTGATGTGACAGGCCACGAAAAAGCCACGTCTTGGACGTGGCTTTTTCGTATTCATCGATGCGTGAAATTGCGCGTTACGTTTGTTGGCGCCCCCGCTTAGAGCACCATGGCCGCGAGCCAGCCAAACGCAATTAGTGGCAAATTGTAATGAATAAAGGTGGGGACGACCGTATCCCAAATGTGTTCGTGCTGACCGTCGGCATTCAGCCCGGACGTGGGGCCCAAGGTGGAGTCTGACGCCGGCGAGCCTGCGTCGCCCAATGCGGCTGCCGTGCCTACCAACGCAATCGTTGCCATCGGTGAAAAACCAAATGCCAGAGAGAGGGGCACATAAATCGTCGCGATAATGGGAATGGTCGAGAAGGACGAGCCAATCCCCATGGTGACCAGAAGACCCACCACCAACATTAGAAAAGCCGCCAGTGGCTTATTCTCACCAATGGAGCCAGACAGGGACGCGACCAAGGATTCGACCCCCCCTGTCGCTTTCATGACGGCGGCAAAGCCCGCGGCGGTGATCATGATAAAGCCAATCATCGCCATCATGTGCACGCCTTTGGTAAACACATCTTGGGTGTCTTTCCAGCGGATCACGCCACCAAAGGTAAACACCATAAAACCAGCCAGCGAGCCCACAATCATTGAGCCGGCCATCAGCTGAACACTTAGCGCGGCAACAATCGCAATCGCGGCGACCCACAAGTTGCGCGATTGAATGCCTTGGTTTTCCGGCTCAGCGCTCAAGACGTCTTTTTCACTGTATTGGCGAGGCTGACGGTAGCTGATAAAGGTGGCGATCAGCAGGCCAACGACCATACCCGCCGCAGGCAATAACATCGCGGTAGGGACTTGGCTTGCGACTACATCGAGACCATTGTCATTGAGATTTTTGAGCAAAATGTTGTTCAAAAAGATGCCGCCAAAACCGACCGGTAACACCATATACGGCATAATWAAGCCAAAGGTGAGCACACAGGCGACCAATCGACGGTCAAGTTTTAAGCGTTGGAACACATGCAATAGAGGGGGGATCACAATAGGGATAAAGGCAATGTGGACCGGGATTGCGTTTTGCGACGAAATCGCTAACAGGCCTAATAGGACTAAAACAACGTATTTAAAGGTGGCGGTATTGGCATCGGTGGGACGCGCGTTTAACTTGCGGATCACCGAGTGCGCAAGCACATCCGTGATCCCAGAACGGCTGATAGCGACCGCAAAGGTGCCGAGCATCGCATAGCTCAGGGCAATGGTGGCGCCGCCACCCAGTCCGCCCTCAAAGGCACTAATGGTGTCGGAAATACTAAGACCACCGACCAAGCCACCAAGGACGGCGCTGAACGTGAGCGCGACAACGACATTTACACGCATAAGCGCCAATGCCAGCATGACGCAGACTGAAATGACTACCGGGTTCATTAAACATTCCTGTTATGGGTGTGGTGACTGCAGCTTCACTGCAGGGATATCTATGGTTTTGTAATTAAGCTACCCAGTTTGCGCAAAATTTTGTCCGTGTCGAGGGGTAATCGGTTTTTTTTGGTTACTTTCTTTCATGCTTGTCAACCTTGCTGCAATTCGCGACCAGTAAAGTAGGCAAAAAGGGACGGCTGCAAATGCTAGTGGTGTGAAAAGCACTGGTGTGGGGGGAGCAATTGCGGGTGTGGCCATACGAGGCGATCCTGTTCGATAGCGACCCAGTGCCGCTAAGCAGACCCTCCGCGCCAAGGACGGCGCGGCGGCGCCCCCAGGGATGGGTTCACGGCATGTCTGTGTGCGGGGCTTGGTCGCGTTATTCCATCATAGCGGCCAGCCATCGCTTCTAATGTCATTCAGGGCGGGATACTAGATCGAAAAAAGCCGGCCTATGTAGGCCGGCTTGTTGGGTTATGGCTAGGTAGCAGTATTTAGAACAAGTAGTTCAGCTGCAAACCGTAGATGTAAGCATCGCCACCGGCTGAGAACGCAAATCCATCTTCATTTCCGTCGACTTGGTCACCATCAAGGAAGGCAAAACCCGCATCAACAGAGAGGTTGTCATTGGCGGTATAGGTAGTACCTAGGCTCCACCAATGGCGGTCTGAATCAGGAATACTCAATGTGCGGTCTTCAGCGTCAACAGGGCTTTCATCATAGGCGTAACCCGCGCGGAAGGCCCAATGGTCATCCATAGTATAAGTAGCACCTAATGCATAACGCCAGCTATCATTCCAGTTTTCGTCTTTTTGTAGACACTGATTGTCAACGTTATTTACTAAATCATTACATTGTTCCCCAGTAGCTTTAAGCTCTTGGAAGCTATCCCAACCGACATACATCGCACTATAGTGCACCGCAATTTGTTGGTTAAGTTGGTGAAAGCCAGAAAACTCGATAACTTCTGGTAAATTGAGCTCTAGTTCGCCACTGACCTTATCGAATTGCCCAGGTGTCCCAGTGCCATAAGTTGACAACCCCTCGTAATCTCCTTCAAGGGTTATATCCGTTTGCGAGCGATAGGAAAGACCAAAACGGTTGTCCTCATCTAGCTCCCAAAGAACACCCAAATTCCAGCCAAAGCCCCAGCCGTCGCCTTGTAAGTGAGCTATTTTAGTTTCAGGGTTTGTGATATTAAACGATGCCAGTTTTGCTCCAGTGCCGAAATCGATAGCTCCTGCCCCTGCAAATCGATTTAATTCTGCATCGGCGTAAATGGCACTGATTCCTGCGCCAATACTCCACTGGTCATTCAATTTATAAGCAATATTGGGATTAAAGTTCATAGTGACCAGCGCCGTATCACCTGCGCCTGGTCCTGCGGCAAAATCTTTGGAGTATTCGGTTGATAAACCAAAATTAGAGAAAGCCGAGAAACCAACGGCGAGCCGATCATCAATCGGCTGAATCAAATGAAAGTTGGGCACATACTCAGTAGGAGCCAGATCTTTTTCTTCCGTTGAAAGGTTCGCAGCTTGTAGCGCCTGTTTATTAAGAAGACCATCTCCACCACTTTTAACATCTGCATGCACCTCTGGGTCAATAATGGTCAAGCCGCCCGAGAACGCGGTAGTGTTAAAACGGGTTAGGGCAGCGGCGTTGCGTGCACCCACTGCGGCATTATCTGCGATAGCGGCTTCACCGGCAAAAGCACGCCCCAAACCGGATACCGAGGTTTCTGATACTTGAAAGCCGGCGCTGTGTGCTTGCACGGCTAACAAAGATAAACTGGTTGCCACTAGCGATTTCTTAAATAGTGATGACATAACGCGCCTCACTCCTTTGTTAATTAGCTTCTTGTTCTTTGGGGCCGCCGCTTCAGTGCCCATCTTACGTGGGCGTGAGAAGTGGTCGGATGTTCTACAGGTTCAATAGTGGCACCAATTTCACGTTTGTTAAAGGTTGGTTTCAAAACGGGTAACACGGTATTTCACCTGGTTAGGCTGACATTGTTTCTATCGGTTGTTTTAAGTAAAAACTCTATTTGAGTAATAACTATGTTCAGCCCCTATTTAACGTGATTTTTACATTTTTATTTTGTCGCTCACTCCTTATGTGCCTGTTTAATAGTGGTTAGTCTGATAACGAAATAAAGACCAAAATAAGATCACAAAAATGTGACCGCAAACAAATTGTTAACAAGTCTAAGCAGAACTTTTTGTGGTTTGTGAATACGTTTGGCGTCAATTAACCAGGGTCGGTCGCAACGCAAAGGTTGCGTTGTTGCCGACCTGGCTGCGCGCATGTGATCTTTACATCAGCGTGATTAGGTAGAGGGGGACGCTGTGCTCTCCGAGGTGGAGGGAAGCGGCCAACCGCCTAAACGTTTCCAACGATTGACGATTTCACAGAATAGCTCAGCGGTGCGCTCGGTATCATAGAGCGCACTATGCGCCTCTTTATTATCGAACGGGATTTGCGCCGTTTGGCAGGCTTTCGCCAATACCGTTTGCCCGAGCGCCAGTCCACTCAGGGCGGCGGTATCAAAGGTGGCGAAAGGGTGGAACGGGTTACGCTTGAGCTTTGCACGCTCGGCGGCGGCCATTACAAAGCTATGATCGAAATTGGCATTGTGGGCGACCATAATGGTGCGTTGGCACTCTACCGCTTTTTGCTCTTTACGAATCAGCTTAAAGATTTCCCGCAAGGCCTCGCCCTCATCAACCGCGCCACGTAGTGGGCTATAAGGGTCACGGATGCCGGTGAACTCTAAAGCGGCTGGCTCTAGGTTGGCGCCTTCAAAAGGGGTGACATGAAAGTGTAGCTTTTTGTCTGGCGATAGCCAGCCCTGCTCATCCATTTTTAGTGTCACGGCACATATTTCTAGCAGTGCATCGGTTTGGGCATTGAAGCCGGCTGTCTCAACGTCGACAACGACAGGGAAATAACCACGGAATCGGGCTTTGAGACTGTTTGGATCACTTGCTTGGCTCATGCTGATGTCACTTTACTAACAATAAGAAAAGCGTGATTATCGCAAATAGTGGCGTTAAGCTAAAGTCGGCGTGTCACGCGTCGATAACTTTATAATCATTTGTTTGTGTCTTAGTCATGTTTCGGTCACTGTCCTAGCGGTGATGTACGCAACCTTGCAAGCAGTAAACTGTGCGTGAAGACAGAATCACGCGACGTACGGAGTCTGTAATGGCGTTTTGTCCTGTTGATTTAATAAAATGGCGCTTTGTGGTGGTGTTATCATGTGTTGGTCTGCTTTTGCCCAACCAAGCGTCTGCCAACAAGCAGTACGTGGCATCCTTGGGGGAGTCAACCTGGACAGTGACGATTGATACGCCAATCGAGTGCCGGTTAGAGCATGACGTGCCCGGGTACGGGCAGGCCTCGTTTACGTCGCGGGCGAGCAAAGACATGAATCTCGATTTCTCACTCGATATGCTGCGGCCCATGGGTGAGACCGCGCCGGTGTCACTGCTTTCCATGCCCGCTGACTGGATGCCCGGGGAGCCGGCACGTTATATGGACCAACTCAAATTTTTCAAGCAATTTAATGGTTATGTGGGCGGTAAAACGGCTTGGGCGATGCTAAGTGAGTTAGAGGCAGGTCGATTTCCGACATTTAGCTTTAAAGATTGGCGGCGTCAGCGGCAGCAGGTAGATGTGGCCTTGTCGGCGGTGGCATTTGGCTCGCCATATAATGAATTCAGCCGATGTCTGAATAAGCTGTTGCCTTATGCGTTTGAGGATATTTCTTTTACGGTGTTGCGCTACCAAGAAAATAGCGATGAGTTGACCAAAGCCAGCCGTCAGCGACTCACGCAGATAGCCGAGTTTGTTCGTTACAGCGACGATATCGATTTGGTGTTAGTGGCGACCTATTCAGATGCACGAGGCACCCGTGAAGCCAACCAGCAAATGTCGGAGCGGCGGGCGAAGAAATTGCGCGACTACTTCACCTCGCTGGGCTTGCCAGAAGATAGAATTACCGTTGAGGCTTATGGCGAACGCCGCCCGATTGCCGACAACGATAACCCGATTGGACGCAGCAAAAACCGCCGTGTGGTGATTTCGTTGGGAAGAACTTTGTTGTAGACGATAGCCGCAGACGTTACCCGAGATTCCGAAGCTATTTTTAGAATTTATTTCGCCGAAGATGCCGACGCGTTCGTGACAATTGCGGAATCATGCCGAGTTTGAGGCACTAACGGAGAGGCATGTGATTTTTGATGACGAGTCACGTTTAACCTCCTGATAGTAATGAGAGATAACTTAATCGAAAATTGCTATCAGAACCCAACTTGTACAGCCAATACTGAATGACTTAGCCATTCGAGGCGTGATGGGTGTCACGTAATTTATTAGATAACTAGGTGCGTAATGGCGGTTCTAACGGTAACGGACGGCATCAATACCTTTAGCGAACAAGCCAGTTTCATGCTCTAGGCGGCGTAATGTCACATTGGATCTGGTTCTGTTGGTGTTCGATCGACAGCAAAAGCTAGGTATGCATTCCCACGCGGGAGCGTGGGAACGAGAAAGAAAAACAAAGACAGAACAAAAAAGCCCGGCATCTCGTACGCCGGGCTTTTCATTTTGACCTGTCTTGCTGTGTTAGCCGTTCAGGCCCGCAGAGGCACTTTTGTTCTGGATCAGCTCGAGCTTGTAACCATCAGGGTCAGTAACAAACGCGATTTCAGTACTACCGCCTTTGACTGGGCCTGGCTCACGGGTGATGTTGCCACCCGCTTGGCGGATTTGATCACAGGTCGCGTAAACATCATCGACCCCAATGGCGATATGGCCAAAGGCGTTACCGTGATCGTACTCGCTTTCACCCCAGTTATAGGTCAGCTCAATCACGGCACCTTCTGATTCGTCGCTATAGCCGACAAACGCGAGGCTATATTTATACTGCTCATTTTCATTGGTGCGTAACAAACGCATTCCCATTACTTCGGTGTAAAACTTGATAGCACGGTCTAGATCACCGACGCGGATCATAGTGTGTAGAATTCTGCCGTTTGACATGACGTTGCTCCTTTTTTGCTTGCCAGTGCTCGCCCTCGATGGCGTTAGCTATCTGGATAAACTTTTTCTTTGTACTCACATAAATCTCTTGGTACGATTGGACACGCGAAAAATGTGGGTATCGACAGCGATGGTGGGCCAACCAAACGCGGTGTTGAGTACCACATTGGCGGTTTTGCGTCCCACGCCGGGCAGGGCTTCTAGCGCCTCTCTACTTTCTGGTACCTCGCCATGGTGTTGTTCAATCAAGGCGCGGCAAGTTTTAATCACGTTCTCGGCTTTGGAATTAAACAGGCCAATATTTTTGATATAGGACTTCACCCCATCCACGCCCAATGCCAGTAGCCCTTCGGGCGTATTGGCCACTGGATACAGCTTATCGGTGGCTTTATTGACACTCACATCGGTTGCTTGCGCAGACAGTAACACCGCGATTAACAACTCGAAAGGGGTTGACCAATTGAGTTCCGTTTGCGGGTTTGGGTTGTTATCGCGCAGGCGTTCCAGAATTTGCCGTCGTTTTTCTTTATTCATTTATCCTATCCTGTCGATCATTGATTACCCGTCACACGCGCGCGCTCAATCACTGGCTTGTCGTCTTTTTCTGTTTTACTGGCAAGGTGTGTATCAATGATGTTCTTCAACGCGATCAGAAAGCCGACCGCGAGAAACGCGCCTGGTGGCAATATCGCTAGTAGAAACTTGGTGTCGAATTGAAAAATTTCAATCCGCAGTGCGGCAGCCCAATCACCGAGCAAGAGGTCGGCGCCATCAAACAAGGTGCCATTGCCGATGATTTCGCGAATAGCGCCGAGTACCACCAAGGCTGCTGTCATGCCGGTGCCCATCCAAAAACCATCGCTCACTGACAAACCAACAGGATTTTTGGAGGCAAAGGCTTCGGCACGGCCGATGATAATACAGTTGGTGACAATCAAGGGGATAAAAATCCCCAGTGATTGATAAAGGCCGTAAGCATACGCATTCATGACCAGTTGCACACAGGTCACCAGTGAAGCAATCACCATCACGAAAATAGGAATCCGTACCTCTTTAGGTACCCAGTCTCGGATCAGTGACACAATTAAATTAGAGCCAACGAGTACGGCCAAGGTGGCGACCCCTAGGCCAAGTGCATTGGTGACGGTAGCGGATACCGCCAACAGTGGACACAGCCCCAATAACTGCACAAACGCTGGGTTATTACTCCACAAGCCATTTTTCATTAGCTCTTTGTGGGCGCTATTCATGACGCTCCTCCGCAATTCACTGGTTGGTTGATCAGCGCTTCTTGGCGTTGACTCACAAACCAAGCCGCCTTTTTGACGGCGCCGACAACCGCGCGCGGGGTAATGGTGGCACCGGTAAACTGATCAAACTGCCCGCCGTCTTTTTTCACCGCCCAGCGCGCATCATCCTCACTGGTGACGGTTTTGCCGCTAAAGCTATGGATCCAATCTGACACCCGCAAGCTCACTTTATCACCCAGCCCCGGGGTTTCGTTATGCTCGAGAACCCTTACGCCCAGCACCTGGTGGCTAGTCGCGTCCATACCGATCAAGACCTTGATAGCACCATTGTAGCCATTAGGGGCGATGGCTTGGATGGCAACGGCGCTGACCTCACCGTTGAGGGTGGCAACATAAAAAGGCAGCGCGTCATCGGTCCCCAAGGCGTCCTTATTTTCGACAAGGCGACAGCTTTGATGCAGTGCATTATCGTGCCTGTCTTCAGGGATCACCTGATTGAGCGCCTTTGATAATTGAATTTGCTGCTGCTCTTTAATGGTGTCTTCGGTCAGTGCGTGAGTGACCGCAACCAGTGCTGTCGACAAGAGGGCAGCGATTGCGAGAATGCCCCCATGTTTTTTTATGGTCTCAATCATGATTTTGACTTCTTCTCTGCACGGTTTGTGGCATGCCCATACGTTCTTGGCTTGGTGTAATAATCAATCAAAGGGACGCACAAGTTGGCAATGATCACCGCAAATGCGATCCCATCAGGGTAGCCGCCCCACGTACGGATTAAATAGACCAATACGCCAATTAGGCCCCCAAACCATAAGCGGCCACGGTCGGTCGTGGAAGCAGAAACCGGATCGGTGGCGATAAAAAACGCCCCGAGCATGGTGGCACCGGATAACAAATGGATCAGAGGCGAGGCGAGTTGATCCGGCGCGATCAGGTGGCCGATCAATGAGCATACAAGTAAGGCGGCGAGTAGCGCGACCGGAATATGCCAATTGATAATGCCACGTTGGATCAGCACCAAACCACCGAGGAGATAAAGCGTGTTGACCCACGCCCAACCTTTACCGCCTAGCGCTGAGAAAATGGGCCGCTGCAAGGCTTCACTCACGGTTTGACCGCCGGCCAGTGCGGTTTTTATGGTATCCAGAGGCGTTGCCATGGTGGCGCCATCCACGGTCATACGCAATTGGTTGACGCTAAAGCCATCTAAGGTATAGCCGCCAAAAATTGCCGCGAGCGTATCGGCAATGGTCAAGCTATGGGTGGCGAGACTCTCCGGTGGTAACCAGGTGGTCATTTGCACTGGAAAAGCGATGAGCAGTACCACATAGCCAACCATGGCAGGATTGAAGAGGTTCTGTCCTAATCCGCCGTAGATATGCTTGGCAACAATAATCGAAAACGCGGTACCTATGACGATCACCCACCAAGGTGCCATCGGCGGGATCGCGACCGCCAATAAAAACGCGGTGAGAAGGGCACTGTTGTCACGCAGGTAAGCCATTACGGGACGACGTCGTAGCCGCATCACCAGCGCTTCGGTTGACCATGCCGTGATAACTGCCAAGGTTAATTGAACCAGCACGCCCCAGCCGAAGAAATACCACTGTGCGGCCAAACCGGGTAGGGCACAGAGGAGCACCGTCAGCATAAGATGGCTGGTGGAACGTTTGTTGTGGGCGTGTGGTGAACTTGCGATGAAAAACGCCACGTGGGTTATTCCTTATCTTCTTGTGATTGTTGTGCCGCTTTACGTGCTTTGGCRCGGGCAACCGCGGCGGCGACAGCGGCTTTTTTGTCGTTAGCCTCGTCAGCTGCCGGCGYGGTGTCCGCAGCRTCGGATGGCGTATCRGCAGYTGTTGCAGGTTGTGGCTTGGTGTCGCCTTGCTGMGCCGCTTTACGCGCTTTGGCRCGSGCAACCGCGGCSGCGACGGCGGCTTTTTTGTCGTTAGYCTCGTCAGCTGCCGGCGMGGTRTCTGCAGCRTCGGATGGCGTATCGGCAGCYGTYKCAGRTTGTGCCTTGGTGTCGCCTTGCTGCGCCGCTTTACGTGCTTTGGCGCGGGCAACCGCGGCGGCGACAGCGTCCTTCTTGCCGTCTTGGCCGTCGGGGATTGCCTGTGAATCGGTGGCCTCTGAGGCTTTTTGCGCCTCTTTGGCCGCCTTCCGCTCTCGCGCTTGACGCTTACGCTCTTCGCGCAATTTCATCATTTCACTGTTGTCTGGCTCATCACTGCCTGCTTGCGCCGCTTCGGCCTGTTTCGCTTTTGCTCGGGCGATTGCCGCTGCTACGGCAGGTTTGACATCGCTCGATGCCGACTGCGCGGCTTTTTTCGCCTTCACCCGCTCCACTGCAGCGTTAAGCGCATCATCGGAGCCAGTATTTTGTTGCGCGGCTTTTTTGCGACGCTCTGCGGCTTTGCGATGTTTTTCTTCTCGCTCCTGCTTTTCACGTTCCATGCGCGCTTTTTTGGCTTCAAAGCGCTGACGTGCGCGCTCCGCGGCTTCTTTTTCCGCTTCAATTTCACGAATTTCCGCTTTGGCCTGGCGATAGTATTGCACCAGCGGGATTTCACTGGGACACACATAGGCACAAGCGCCGCATTCAATACAATCGAAGAGATCATAGTCTTGGCACTTGTCGTAGTCCTGATCTTTGGCATACCACTGCAATTGCTGAGGTAAAAGGTGAGCGGGACAGACATCGGCACAGGCACTGCAACGAATGCAGGCCATTTCTTGCTTGGCAGGCGCTATTTCCTTGCGCGTTGGCACTAGCACACAGTTAGTGGTTTTGGTTACCGGCACTTGTGCGTGTGGGACGGTAAAGCCCATCATTGGGCCGCCGATAATCACCCGTGGCTGTTTTTTCTCTGCCTTATAGCCATGGTGTTCCAACAGCTCGCCAATTGGCGTGCCGAGAAGCGCCCACCGGTTTTGCTGGGTTTTGAGCGTTTTCCCAGTCAAGGTGACCACACGCTTAATCAGCGGCTCGCCATCTAACACGGCACGTTTGATCGCATAGATGGTCCCGATGTTTTGCATAAGCACGCCAATACTAGCGGGAAAGGCTTTGGCAGGGACTTCTTTCCCGGTAATGATTTGAATCAGTTGCTTTTCACCGCCAGATGGATACTTGGTAGGGACTACCTGGATGAGTATGTCCTCATCGACGGCTTTCACCGCAGCTTTAAGCGCCGCGATAGCCTCTGGTTTATTATCTTCAATGCCAATCACCGTCAGCTTAGGCTTAACAATGTGATTAAGAATCTGTATCCCCGCGACGATTTCATCGGCGCAATCTTGCATCAGCCGATCGTCGGCGGTGATATAAGGCTCACATTCTGCGGCGTTGATGATAAGGACTTCTGTTCTGGCCAAGCCACTTTGTAGCTTTCTTGCGGTTGGAAAGCCTGCGCCTCCCATTCCCGCAATGCCCATAGACCGGATATGATCGATCAATTGCTCGGGCGGCTGAGTTTGATAGGCCGGTAGGGCAGGCTTAGGTCTCCACGTATCTTTGCCATCGGGCTGAATGACCACGCAACGGTCGGACAAGCCTGAGGGATGCGCAATGGTTCTATCTTCGATAGCAATCACGGTGCCTGATGTCGGTGCATGTACCGGCACACATTGTTGAATATCTGTCTCAGTGAGGGCTTGTCCCGCGAATACCTGATCGCCCTGGCTCACGCATAGTTTGCCCTTACTGCCAATATGCTGCTTGAGCGGTATAACAAGCTCGGTAGGGAGAATCTTTTCTAAAATGGCCCCCCGATTCGACTGGGTTTTATGCTCAGGCGGATGAATGCCACCATGGAAATCCCAGATCTGGCCATGTTTTATTTGTTCGATAAGGCTGTCCATCAGGCGCGTGCTCTCTGACTCTCAGTAACATCTACAACGGGAATTTGTTCAAGCTTCCATTTCCAGGTTTCGGGCGTGTCCTGAACGGGGATCATTTCAATACAGTCGGTCGGACAGGGGGCGACACATAAATCACACCCAGTACAATCTTGCTCGATCACGGTATGCATCGCTTTGGTGCTGCCCACAATGGCATCGACCGGACAGGCCTGAATGCATTTAGTGCAGCCAATGCAATCTTCTTCATGAATGAAGGCAACGGTTTTGATACTTTTTTCTTCATCGTGGGCGAGTTCGGTCGCTTCGACACCCATCAAATCAGCCAAGTTTTCAATGGTTTGCTGACCACCTGGTGGACATTTGTTAATCTCGTCACCATTGGCAATGGCTTCCGCATAGGGACGACAGCCAGGGTAACCGCACTGGCCACATTGCGTTTGCGGCAGAATGGCATCAATTTGATCGACAATCGGATCCGCCTCCACCTTGAAGCGAATCGAGGCGAAACCGAGAATTGCACCGAATATGGCGGCAAGCGCGGCAAGCACTATCACCGCTATCACTATTCCACTCATGATAAAGTCACCAGTCCWGTAAAGCCCATAAAGGCGAGCGACATTAATCCTGCAGTAATCATCGCCACGGACGCACCTTTAAAAGGTGCCGGGACGTCAGCAGCCGCAATGCGCTCACGCATTGCAGCGAATAAAACCAGCACCAACGAGAAACCACACGCCGCACCAAAGCCATAAATAATCGACTCGATAAAACTGTGCTGTTGCTTAACGTTGAGTAGAGCGACGCCTAACACTGCGCAGTTGGAGGTGATCAAGGGCAAAAATACACCCAATAGCCGGTGCAGTGTTGGGCTGGTTTTATGCACCACCATCTCCGTGAACTGCACCACCACCGCAATCACTAAGATAAAGCTCAGTGTACGCAGGTATCCGAGATCAAGTGGGATCAGAATATAGGTTTCAACCAGATACGAACTCACTGATGCCAAGGTCAACACAAAGGTTGTGGCAAGCCCCATCCCAATTGCTGTTTCCAGTTTTTTTGATACGCCCATGAATGGACACAAGCCCAAAAACTCCACCAGTACGAAGTTATTGACCAATACCGTGCCCACCAGTAGCAACAAATACTCAGCCATGCTGTTTAATCATTTAATGTTTTTGTGATCTGTCTATTATCGACCTTTGAAGCGGCTATAACAACCGCCATTGCGCAGGGTTTTTGCTTGGCTCGCTGTAAGCTGTTAGTGACGCTTTCCGCGCGTACCTTATTCTAAGGGTAGTGGCAGTGTAGCGTGTTCGATCACGGTAAGAGTGTATGATGAGATCACGGAAAAGTAAGATAGGTCAAAGAGAAGAGAGACATAGAATTGGCTCCCCCAACTGGACTTATCGGGAACGCCTAGTTGGGGGCGCCCAGCCCAGTGACATATTCCGCATTGCGGAACGATTAGTCTGAAGAACTAAATTTGCCATCGGACATAAATTTGGCTCCCCCAACTGGACTCAACGGGGGCGCCCAGCCCAGTGACATATTCCGCATTGCGGAACGATTAGTCTGAAGAACTAAATTTGCCATCGGACATAAATTTGGCTCCCCCAACTGGACTCGAACCAGTGACATACGGATTAACAGTCCGCCGTTCTACCAACTGAACTATGGGGGAATCGTGTTGCTATTGTGCTCTGTGGTGTGGTGTCTCAAGAAGATGGCTCCCCCTGCGGGACTCGAACCTGCGACATACGGATTAACAGTCCGCCGTTCTACCAACTGAACTAAGGGGGAATTGCCTTGAGAACGGAGCGAATGTTAGCGAGCGCCTTGAAAGGTGTCAACTGATGAAAAGCAATAAAATCTATCTTTTCAATCGACTGCTGAAAAGCTAGCCATCGACGATGATAAAAACACCATAGTGGCGATTGATTAAGCATGGCGGCTAATTTTATCTTGACTTTTTATACGGCTGATTATGAAAGGGCTCTCAGCGGTTACCCACAGATTCTGTGGATAACCATGTGTGTGGATCCTGATCAACTCACGCGATGACTGATTTTCTACCAGCTTGACGCAGTGGTGATACGCATAAACAAATATATAACGTGTTTATTTTTAATGGTTTTTGTTTGTTTAACGCCATAAGATTGAAAAAAAAACTGTTGGGGATTATACACAGGTCGCTATGTGCTCACCCCCTGAGTATCGGGGATAAAACGGTCGTACTAGAGAGTATTGGGCAGAGATACGCACGAAAACACGTGATTTAGAGGATTTATTTTTATCGCACTATCTTTAGTTAGCGTTTTCTTTGCTTAGCGCTTTGTCTTCGTGTAGAGGCTGGATGCAGTGCATGCATGCCAAAAGAGGACAGACAGGTTACCTAGGAGCCATAGTGAGATCAAGCATTCAATAAGAAAAAGATCGCAATGATTATCTTGCGAGTAATGAACGGCAGTCGTTGACTCCGTAGGGCGAGTCAGGACAATAGGCTTTTCGCGTTAGCGCCCCAATCTAGACACAGTGGTCAGCCCCTAACAGGATAGTTTCATGAGTAAAACATTTACACTGCACTCTGCTTTTAAACCATCAGGGGATCAGCCTGAGGCCATTCATCGCCTGTGTGAAGGATTAGAGGCCGGCCTTGCCCATCAAACGCTGCTGGGGGTAACAGGCTCGGGGAAAACCTTCACCATGGCCAATGTCATTGCTGAGCTTAATCGTCCGACGATGGTATTGGCCCCCAATAAAACCTTGGCGGCGCAGCTCTACGGAGAGATGCGCGAGTTTTTCCCTGATAATGCGGTGGAGTATTTCGTCTCTTACTACGATTATTATCAACCAGAGGCGTATGTCCCTTCGACGGACACCTTCATAGAGAAAGATGCATCGATTAATGATCATGTTGAGCAGATGCGCTTGTCGGCGACAAAAGCGTTGATGGAACGCCGTGATGTGGTGATTGTGGCGTCGGTCTCTGCCATTTATGGGTTGGGCGACCCCGATTCATATTTAAAAATGATGCTTCACATCCGTCGTGGTGACTTTTTAGACCAGCGCACCATCTTACAACGCCTCGCTGAATTGCAGTACACCCGCAATGATTTGGCTTTTGAGCGCGGAACGTTTCGCGTTCGCGGAGAAGTCATCGATATCTTTCCGGCCGAGTCAGACAAAGATGCCATACGGGTAGAGCTGTTTGACGACGAGGTGGAAACCATTAGTGTGTTTGATCCCTTAACTGGGCAGGTGAGTGTCAAAGATATGCCTCGTTGCACCATCTATCCTAAAACGCACTATGTGACACCGCGCGAGCGGATCCTCGAAGCGGTCGAGCAGATAAAAGTGGAGTTAGCGGACCGTAAAAAAACACTGCTTGAGCACAATAAACTGCTGGAAGAGCAAAGGATCACTCAGCGAACGCAGTTTGATATAGAGATGATGAACGAGTTGGGCTATTGCTCGGGTATCGAAAACTACTCGCGTTATTTGAGTGGCCGCGCAGAAGGCGAACCACCACCGACCTTGTTTGATTATTTACCCGCCGATGGACTGTTGATCRTCGACGAGTCGCACGTCACGGTGTCGCAAATTGGTGCCATGTACAAGGGCGATCGCTCGCGTAAAGAGACCTTGGTGGACTATGGGTTTCGGCTGCCTTCCGCGTTGGATAACCGACCGCTAAAATTTGATGAGTTCGAGGCACTGGCACCACAAACCGTGTATGTCTCGGCCACGCCGGGTAACTATGAAGCTGAAAAATCGGGCTCGGATATCATTGATCAAGTCGTGCGTCCAACGGGGCTTATCGACCCTGAAATAGAAGTACGTCCGGTGGCCACCCAAGTTGATGATTTGCTCTCCGAAGTACGCGCGCGTCGTGAGCGAGACGAGCGCGTACTCGTGACGACCCTGACTAAGCGYATGGCTGAAGACTTAACCGAATATATGCAAGAACATGACGTCCGCGTGCGGTATCTGCACTCCGATATTKATACGGTGGAGCGTATGGAAATCATTCGAGACTTGCGCCTTGGTGAGTTTGATGTGTTAGTTGGGATCAACTTGCTGCGAGAAGGGTTAGATATGCCGGAAGTGTCATTGGTGGCGATTTTGGACGCGGATAAAGAAGGCTTTTTACGCTCTGAACGTTCGTTGATTCAAACCATTGGCCGCGCAGCACGTAACCTTCACGGCAAAGCGATTTTGTATGGCGATTCGATGACCAAATCGATGAAACGCGCCATTGATGAAACCGAGCGACGCCGGGCTAAGCAAATTGCCCATAATGAGGCGCATGGCATCACGCCACAGAAACTGAACAAGAAAGTGATGGACGTGATGGAGATAGGCACGGGTAAACGGAGTAAACCTGCGAAACCAGCAGCCAAATCGCTGCGTGCCGTTGCCGAGCCTGATGCGGATTATGCGTTGAAGTCACCACAACAAATTGATGCTGAAATCAAAAAGTTGGAAAGTCAGATGTTTGAGGCCGCGCAGAACCTAGAGTTTGAAACCGCGGCACAATTGCGAGATCAGTTACAAGCACTGCGTGAGCAGTTTATTGTTAATAGTTAATGGGGTGAACAATCACCGCTTGAAAGTAAAAAAAAAGCCAACCTAAACGACAGGTTGGCTACAGTGTTTCAGTGAGTGAAAACTCACAAACAACGTCAGTTGGCTAGGTGACCCCTGAGGGTCACTGGAATAGATGCATTTGGCGTGCCAAAAATAAAAGATAGCCATTACATCGACAAAACGTGTGGTTTTAACGGACTCGTCCCGCTACAATGGTTGTAAAATTGCATAATGCAACGCATTTCGCATACGCTCGTGCAACTGAGTGAGTTAACGCTACACGCCGCGATGCGATTCTTGGAGGATACATGCCAGCACTATCACCCAGTAAACGAATTTTGATGGTGGAAGATACAGCGTCGGTGGCGGCGTTATATAAATCCTACCTTAACCCTTAGATGTGGATGTCACCATTGTAGGGACGGGGCAGGAAGCGATGGCTTTTTTCGAGCAAGAAGGCGACCAGTTAGCACTGATGATTTTAGATTTACGCCTGCCAGATATGTCGGGCATCGATGTGCTTGCCAAAGTGCGTGCGGTCGCGCCCGATTTACCCGTGATTATCATGACCGCTCACGGTTCGATTGATGCCGCTGTCGATGCGATGCGTCATGGTGCCAATGACTTTTTGATCAAGCCATGTGAAGCCGATCAGTTGCGTGTCACGGTCAATAAGTCGCTCAAACCCAAGCCGAGTCATCCGGAGAAAGCGACTAAACAGGAAAGTGAATACCACGGGTTCA
The DNA here is from genome assembly GCF_001995685.1 of Salinivibrio sp. IB282. NCBI lineage: Bacteria > Pseudomonadati > Pseudomonadota > Gammaproteobacteria > Vibrionales > Vibrionaceae > Salinivibrio > Salinivibrio sp. IB282. Next base: position 113,932 of record NZ_MUET01000001.1, read on the forward strand.
TTGGCCGTAGCTTGCCGATGCAGGCGGTCTACCGTGTGATCGAATCGGCCGCACCCAGTAAAGCCACGGTGTTTATTACCGGTGAAAGCGGGACAGGTAAAGAGGTGTGCGCAGAAGCGATTCATGCTGCCAGTACACGAAGTAACAAGCCGATTATTGCACTAAATTGCGCGGCGATTCCGAAAGATCTGATTGAAAGTGAGTTATTTGGCCATGTGAAAGGAGCCTTTACGGGCGCTGCGTCCGAGCGCGAAGGGGCTGCAGAAATGGCCAATGGTGGCACCTTGTTTTTGGATGAAATTTGCGAAATGGATATGGATTTGCAATCCAAACTGCTACGTTTCATTCAAACGGGGAGTTTTCAAAAGGTTGGCTCTTCGCAGGTGAAGTCAGTGGATGTTCGATTTGTCTGTGCCACCAACCGCGATCCCTGGCTCCAAGTACAGCAGGGGAAATTCCGGGAAGATCTCTACTACCGCTTGCACGTCATTCCACTCGAGTTGCCACCTTTAAGAGAGCGTGGAGACGACGTCATCGCCATTGCCAATGCGTTGCTTGCTTTGTTTTCCGCGGAAGAAGGCAAAGATTTTTGTCGTTTTAGTGACGAAGTGACCACGCAGCTCCTTCGCTACGATTGGCCAGGCAATGTTCGGCAGCTGCAAAACGTGATTCGTAACATTGTGGTGTTGCATAACGGCGAAGAAGTCAGCAAAGAAATGCTACCATCGCCAGTCGCTCGCGTTTCTGGTGTTGAAATTGCATCTACAGGGGATAACACGCGATCGGAAGCGGCGAACAGCGCACTAGCGCCGCACGAGCCCGTCAAACCAGCATCACCAGTGGTGATGAAAGCCGATATAGAACCACTGTGGAAAACGGAAAAACGGGCGATTGAAGTCGCGATCGATGTGTGTAATGGCAATATCCCGCAAGCAGCGGGGTTACTTGAAGTTAGCCCTTCAACCTTGTATCGAAAGCTACAAGCTTGGCAAAAATCTGCGGCGCATGAATGATAGGAATGGATGTATGGCCACCACAGTAAATACTGACACATTACGTCGACTGAAATCAGAAGTAGGCGAGGATACGGTGACGGCTTTGCTCACTGTTTTTAGCGATGAGCTATCGCAATACCATTCTCAATTGTCTGGTTCTCCGTCGATCGAGCAAGTGCGTGAGATCAGCCATGCGATAAAAAGCAGTGCAGCCAGTTTTGGTGCGGATGATTTGGCCGAGATGGCGCGTGAGTGTGAATCACGGGTCAAGCAAGGCCAACAAGAGTGGATGACACATCATTTAGATGAGCTAACCGAAATGCTACGAGGAACGGCTTCTACCTACCGAGAAATGGCCGTCGAGCAGAGTTTCATCAATAGCTTGACGTAGTTTATCCCTGTCATGACGCCAATGATGATTTGAAGAGGCCAAGCTGGCCTCTTTTTGTTGGTAACGCGTGGCGAGCTGCGGCGCGTGTTGTTCTCCGATCACAACATCGATTTCTTTCCCGCCCATCGCGCGCTCGCACCAGGAAAGCATCGTTGCTAAAGGCATCTCGCCCGCTGGCCCGATTTCCTTGCCGAGGTTCCTAATAAACACCAGCTTGGCCTGAGCATGTTTTAACGCACGGCCGAGTTCAGGGACCAATAGTGGCGGCATCACACTGGTCAAAAAGCTGCCAGGGCCGAGTAAAATCAAGTCAGCGTGCTCGATAGCCGCAATCGCTTCGCGGGTCGCGGGGACGGTTGGGGACAAAAAGAGACGCGTCGGTGGCGCGCTTAGCTCATCAATGTGTGTTTCCCCCGACACTGTTTCGCCCGCTGGCGTTAACGCGGCAAGCTCAGAAGGGTGCTCAGACATCGGCAGTAAATTGGGGCGGATATCTAGCAGATCGCGAATAAGYTGGATGGCTTCCAGCGGACGGACTGAGAGGTTATCCAGCGCCGTCAGGATCAGGTTACCTAAATTATGACCGTTCAGCTCACCTTTCCCTTTGAAGCGATATTCAAACAGCATGGAGCCGACCGAGGGCTCGGTAATYAGTTGGTTGAGGCAGTTACGAATGTCGCCCCAGGCTATCCCTCCTTGACATGCGCGAATACGACCCGTTGACCCGCCGTTATCGGTTGTGGTGACAATGCCTGTTACCTGCTCGCCATAGTCCCCCAATGCCGATAAGACGCGTCCCAGACCATGTCCGCCCCCAATCGCGACGATACGTTGTGAATGCTGATCTGAAACTTGTTGGGTCATTGCTTGGTTTCCTGAGAAAAATCAATGCGTCTAGTTTACCTGAAGCTCGAGCGACAAGGTATTGACCGCAGCAGTAAAGTGTGACTAAGTCAGGAAAGTAGGATAAAAGGGTGAAAGCAAAAAAAAGAGGTAACGCGTCGCGTTACCTCGCCCAATCAAGCAAATGAATAAATAGGGCAAATAGCAAGGCAGCAATAAAAACGGTTTAATGGGGATCTTGCATCATGCTCAACAGATAATCCCGTGTGGCGACACAGGAGTTGTTCGCCATTAACTGTTGTTTTTCCCCGGYGGGGAGCGGCAGCAGCTCTAACCAGCGTTGGCATAACCACGTCAAATTGGAGAACTCGGTCTCTCGGTGCATTTGTTGTAGTTCAGGATAGCGCTCAAACATCGACTGTAAGCGCTCCACGAGAGGCTCGCTTTGTTTGTCGACGTGGCAATCGGGCCACCGAGGTAACGCGTTTACCGAGGCAAACAAGATGTGGTTGTGCTGCTGGTTAAACGCATGAATCGCAAAGCGTGCGGTTCCCCGTGCCGTGATCACTAAGCAGCCATCTTCTTGGCTTCGGGTATAGTCCTCAATTTCAATAAAGGTGCCAATATCCACGTGAGAGCGCTGAGCTTGTGTTTCCGCCATACACACCCCGATAGGCAGTCCATGCTTTAACGCGAATACGAGTGTGTCTAAAGAGTCGCCTGTTGGAATGCGAAGAGGCATCCGCCCCCCTGGCAAGATGTGACGATCATTAAACAAAATTGGTGTGGATTGTCCCATGTGACACCCCCTGACAAGCAATGGCGTTGGTCTAGTAATTTAGATATAGCAAAAGGGGTGCCTACTTTTTGAAACGCCCTTATACCAGCAGTTCGGCATGGTGACGCTGCAGTTACGTCGCGTTTGAGAGAGAAAAGTCGCAATTTGCAATGCAAATCCGCTCGCGATACCGCATTACGCAAACGCTAACTTGCCCGCGTTGTGGCGGCTTGTGAGTAGGGGATTGCTCTGACTCGTCGTCAGCATCGCGGTATGAAGACAAAAAAATAGCCTCGACGTGGAGGCTATTAAAGGGGTGTTTTAACATCAACACCGCGTTAGCGGTTAACCTGTGGTTTTTTTCCTTTATTTGGGTTGTAACCATGGCGAACGCGAGCGCATAAAGGGCGCGAGGTTGAGCTTTGTGGTCTCATAGTCTTGCTTTTTACTCTCTTGTCGGAAGAAAAATCAGGTTGATGATCGGGAACAACGCATCAACAACATAATGATGGGGGATATGGCGTCGAATAACAACATTGCTTGCTTAAAAATGCATCAATATTGGTATTTCGTCTAAACAGCCGCTTATTATCAGAAAATGTTATTAAACTAAGTCAAGAGCGGGCCGATATCCGCTCTGGTCTTGGGCTGCGACGTCAAGGTGCTGTAGGGGCGAGACTGTCTGGTATGCCTTTTCGGCCATATTTTGCTTTATTGACGATGAAGGTGTAGCGTAAAAATTGCACAAGCGGTTTGTACTGGCGCAACAGTCGATCACACTCGGTCGGTGTTGTGCGAGTGACTGTGCCAAATACTGATGAGTTCAGGAGGACACAATGAAACACAAGCGCTATAGCAACAAGAAAATGAAAGAAATGCTCAACGAGGTCATGCCAGAAATGGAAAAAGCACGCGAGGACAACCGTGCTCTGCACGATGAGGCCAATGATCGCTCATCCGATAGTGGCCCCGTGTTTAGTCCCGACGATGCTAAAAAATAGTGGTTTACAGGACAAAGCCAGCCTCGAAGCTGGCTTTGTTGCGACATGATCACCGCTCGAGTCTACCGTAGCAGCCGTTTCTACCTTCTCCCTCCATTTTATATCCTCGCTTGACCCTCGCGCCTATTCGCGATGACAGGTTCCATTAACGCTCATCCAAGCCAGATTTTGTGACCGTGATAGCTGTCTGACATCACGTGCATGTGTATCTGTTGAGTTTTTCCGACAAATAACGTTTAGTAACGGCTTTACAATTAAGTAACATTTGACGCATATTGGCAGTCAAAGTCACTGAGATTGCGAAGATAGAGAGAGGCTTGTGTGTTTTTTCGACCGCAAGCTAGTTCAGCATTAGTGCCAATGCCCCCAGATTCAGTATAAATAGCAATTTGTTCCGTATTTTGTTTCTTGTGGTGAATAAAGCGCTAACGCGGCCTCGTCTTACCAGCTTAAAATTCCTTTATGTGACTTTTTAGTAGTGAAAGATGAGTTTTTAATCTCATTCTATGGCAAAATACTTCAGATTTATGGCAAAACACAGCGTTGCTTGGTAATGTTTTGCCTCTAATCGCGCAGTGAGGCGTAGCACAGCTTTTTAGATTGTGCAAAACGGATTCTCCCGCCAAGCGGCGTCGATTGTCATGGATGCAATAGCGATTGTTATGGAGTTACACGATGAAGCTAAACACGATCACCCGAACCCTCTTTATGGGCGCTGGCCTTTCTCTGGCGCTAGCAGGATGCAGCGAACCAGAGCAAAAACAGACCTCTCAATCTAACCCTGAAACCAAACAACAAGCCGAGTCCGCGACAGGCGAACCGCAACTGGCGGCAGAGCAAGAACTCGTGCGTGGCAACGGTGCCGAAGTGGCGTCGTTGGATCCGCATAAAACCCAAGGTGTGCCAGAATCGCACGTTATTCGTGACCTGTTAGAAGGCCTGGTTAACCAGGATGCAGATGGCAATGTCATCCCAGGTGTTGCTGAGCGCTGGGAAAACAAAGATAACAAAGTCTTTACCTTCTACTTGCGCGATGAAGCCAAATGGTCAAACGGCGATCCCGTCACTGCGCAAGATTTTGAATACAGCTTTAAGCGTGTGGCTGATCCAATGACCGCATCACCGTATTCTTGGTATCTTGGCTACACCCACATGGAAAATGCCAAAGCCATCATTAAGGGTGAGAAAGACAAAGACACATTGGGCGTTGAAGCGCTAGATGATCATACCCTTCAGGTGACGTTAGATACCGCCGTGCCTTACCTGGTTAAAATGATGGGCCACACCACCATGAAGCCGGTGCATAAAGAAACGGTAGAAGAATATGGCGATCAGTGGACCAAGCCTGAAAACTTCGTCGGTAATGGTGCGTATGTGGTCGACGAATGGGTGATTAACGAGCGTCTTGCATTAACACGCAACGACCAATATTGGGATAATGAAAACACCACGCTCGATAAAGTGACCTATTTGCCGATTGAAAACCAAGTATCGGAAATGAACCGCTACTTGGCTGGCGAAATCGACATGACGTATGAGATCCCTAACGAGCATTTCCGTCGTCTTAAAAAGGAACATCCTGAGGATCTTTCAATCGTCGGTAACCTGTGTAGCTATTACTACATCTTCAATACCAAGCGTGAACCTTTTAATGACGTGCGTGTACGTAAGGCGCTGTCTTACGCGATTGACCGTAACGTGATCACTGATGCCTTGCTGGGTCAGGGTCAAAAGCCGGCGTACTTCTTGACGCCTGAAATCACTGCTGGATTTGATCCTGAGCTGCCTGCGTACGCGAAGATGAGCCAAGAAGAGCGTGACGCGGAAGCGAAGCGTCTGCTCAAAGAAGCTGGATTCGGTGAAAATAATCCGCTTGATTTCTCACTGCTGTATAACACCAGTGAAAACCACAAAAAGCTGGCCGTCGCCATTGGTCAAATGTGGAAAGACAAGCTGGGTGTGGATGTTGCACTCAATAACCAAGAGTGGAAAACCTACCTTAACACCAAAGATGAGGGGAACTTTGATGTGGCGCGTGCCGGTTGGTGTGGCGATTACAACGAAGCCTCTACTTTCCTTAGCTTGATGCGTAGCTCTAACTCGTCAGGTGGTGTGCACTATGATAGCCAAGCCTACGATGCGATCATGGAAAACGCCATGACCACCACAGACGACGCCAAACGCACACAACTGTACTTGGATGCAGAAGCCCAAATGGCAAAAGACATGCCGATTGCGCCTATTTACCAATATGTAAAAGCGCGTCTGCTTAGTCCACAAGTCGGTGGCTTCCCTGCCAATAACGCTGAAGAGAAGATCTACTCAAAAGATCTTTACATCAAGGCGGAGTAACGTCTGATTCACAGCTGATAAGGGAGCTGCAACATGCAGCTCCCTTGGCTGGTTGTCGCTATGTAGGTATCGCCTAGGTAGCGGACGCTGTGAGGCTCAAAACGAAACGGTACAGTTATGTTGAAATTTATCGCCAAGCGCCTTTTGGAAGCTATTCCAACTTTGTTGGTCTTAATTACTATCTCTTTTTTCTTGATGCGGTTTGCACCAGGCAACCCTTTTTCAAGCGAACGCCCATTGCCCCCTGCCGTAATGGAGAATATCAATGCCAAATACGGCCTCGATAAGCCGGTGTTTGAGCAGTACACCACCTATTTGGGGAATATCCTAAAAGGCGATTTTGGTCCCTCATTCAAGTATGTGGACTACTCGGTAAACGAGTTGATCGCGGGCTCGCTCCCCGTGTCAGCGCAGATTGGTGCTGTCGCATTTATTTTTACCCTCTTATTCGGCGTGAGCATTGGCACCATCGCCGCGCTTAAGCAGAACACCTGGATTGATTACACCATTATGTCCACGGCCATGTTGGGCGTGGTGATGCCATCCTTTGTGCTCGCGCCCGTGCTGATTTACATCTTCGCCATTAATCTTGGTTGGCTCCCTGCGGGTGGCTGGCAAGGCGGGGGCTGGCAATTTATGGTGTTGCCGATGATTGGCATGTCCTTGCTGTACGTGGCCACATTTGCTCGTGTGACTCGTGGCAGCATGATTGAAACCCTAAACAGTAACTTTATCCGCACCGCGCGTGCCAAAGGGCTCAGTTACCCTAAAATTATTGTTAAACATGCGCTCAAGCCTGCGATGCTACCGGTTGTCTCCTACATGGGGCCCGCGTTTGTGGGCATTATTACTGGGTCGGTGGTAATTGAAACCATTTTCGGCTTGCCGGGTATTGGTAAGCTGTTTGTGAACGCCGCGTTTAATCGTGATTATTCATTAGTGCTTGGCTGTACCATTTTGATCGGTACACTGACCATTCTTTTCAACGCGATCGTCGATATCCTGCTTGCGTATATCGATCCTAAGATTCGTTACTAGGGGTGACATGATGCTGACGAAAAAAGAAAACATTGACGCCCTCGAAAACTTTGCTGAAGAAGTCGATGTCAAGGGGCGTAGCCTTTGGCAGGATGCGGCGATTCGTTTTAAACGTAACCGTGCTGCAATGGCGAGCTTGGTGATTCTGGTATTGATTGGTTTGAGCGTGATCCTTGGGCCGTATATCAGTGCCTACGCGTATGACGCGACCGATTGGTATGCGATTCATGCCGCGCCTTCATTGGGCTTAGAGGGCCATTGGTTTGGTACCGATGCGTTAGGCCGAGATCTCTTTACTCGCACCATGATGGGTGGGCGTATATCGATCATGGTAGGCGTCATGGGTGCCTTTGTCGCCGTCTTGATTGGTACCTTATACGGGGCAACCTCTGGCTTTATTGGCGGCCGCACCGATGCGGTGATGATGCGTCTGGTGGAGATCCTCCAGTCGATTCCGTTTATGTTCTTTGTGATTGTACTGGTCACCTTCTTTGGCCGTAATATCGTGCTGATCTTCGTGGCCATTGGCTGTATTGCCTGGCTAGATATGGCACGTATTGTGCGCGGTCAAACCCTGAGCTTGCGGAGTAAAGAGTTTGTCGAAGCCGCTCACGTTTCAGGGGTGAGCACGCGCCATATCATTACCCGCCATATCGTGCCAAACGTGCTTGGGATTGTTGCGGTTTACTCGACCTTACTGGTGCCAAACATGATCTTGTTTGAGTCTTTCTTGAGTTTCTTGGGGTTAGGTGTGCAAGAGCCAATGACCAGTTGGGGGGCCTTACTACAAGAGGGCTCGCAAACCATGGAAATTGCGATTTGGCAGCTGCTATTCCCTGCCGCCTTTATGGTGATGACATTGTTCTGTTTTAACTATGTTGGCGATGGGCTTCGTGATGCCTTGGATCCAAAAGACAGATAAGCGACGTTTTTTGCCATCGTAAAAAACGCAATAATATGAAAGGCGCAGGTTTATTTCCTGCGCTTTTTTGTTACTGTTAAATGCGTGTTTCAAGGATGAGAATCGATAGCAGTGGTGGCTGTCGATAGAGTGACAAAGGAGCTGTCATGCGATCCCTCTCAATTCAATGGAAGCTCACCCTGGTGGCCATTTTGTGCGTTGCTGTTACCGCGGTGACATTATTAACCTTCTCAACATACGTTAATAACCAGTTTCAGCAAACGGTCGGGCAAGCGAGTACCCAAACGCTGCGCAGTGCCGCCCAGCGCCTCGCGACCAGCCAAGCCCAAGTGCAAGCGACGCATGTTCAACGCTCGTTGGATGAAGCGGTGTATCGTGCCCAAATGCTGGCGCAAAGTGTGGTGTACCTACAATATAACGCTGAGCAAAACTTTACCGACAGTGGTGAGCTTCGCGGCTCAATCAATGAGCTGGTGCGGCGCTCAGTGGAGAACTTCGATACGGTGCAAGCTGCGTTCGTGGTGTTTAAGCCCAACGCGCTCGATCAAGAAGATGCCTTTTATCAGCTCGATACAGAACGGGGCGCCAATGCCGCAGGGCGTTTTGCCAGCCGCTGGCAAAAGCGGGACGGCGAGCTGCAAGGTACCGTGCTCAGTGAGAAGCAAATTAACAACGGCGATAAAAAGGACAACGGGCAAGCAGCGAATCATTGGTACCAGTGTCCATTGAGCCAAGGCGCCGCTTGTGTATCTGCGCCCAAACAAGCGGGCAGCAGTATGAGTGTCACCATTTCCTCACCGCTGATGCGTGATGGACAAGTACTGGGGGTGCTAGGCATTGATATTGCGCTTGGCGGCTTACAGTCAGTGATCTCAGAGGCGGATAAAGCCCTATTTGACGGCGCTGGCAATGTCAGTGTACTAAGCCAAGGTGGGCGAGTAGTTGCGTCGGATAACTCGCAAGCAACGGGAGGGAAGGTCGATGATTTGCCGTCGGCGCCCGGTAACATGGGTGGGTGGCTGACCGAAGGTCAACCACAGACCGTGTGGCAAAAAAGCCAGTTGATGACCTATGTGCCGATTGCTTTGCCAGGCACCACGTGGGGAGCCCTTATCACCTTGCCGGAAGATGTCTTACTCTCTGAGGCAAACCAATTAAGCCAACAAATTACCGCGCAACGCAGTCAAGCCGCGTGGACAGAACGTAGCTTAGGGGTTGTGGCAACCCTGCTTGCCTTGGTGATCGCCGGATTCGCGGCGCGCCAAATCGTTAAACCCCTGAAGCTACTGGCGGAACGATTGGCAGAGATTGCCGACGGCGATGGCGATCTCACGCAACGTATCCAGCTTAAAAATCGTGATGAAATCGGGGTACTGGCGGGGCGCTTTAACCGCTTCCTCGATAAGCTGCAGCCTATTATGGCGAATGTGATTAATAGCGTTGAAGAAGCGGAACATACGGCCAAAGAAGCCGCCCGTGTGGCCGCGCAAACCCGAGATGGTAGCCGTGAGCAAGTATCAAGCTTGGATGCAGTGGCGACGGCATCAGAAGAGATGACGCAAACCGCCTCCCAGGTTGCCAGCCATACTGAGTCAGCGCTGACTGCAGCCAACGCGGTCAACACCGCCACAGAGAGCGGTGAAAAAATTGTGACTGGTTCATCGCAAGCCATGGCGCGTTTGGTGGAGACGCTGAACGGGGCGACCCATGATGCGCAAGCCTTACAAAAGAGTAGTCAGGACATTACTGAAATCTTAACCGTGATTGATACCATGTCTGAACAAACTAATCTGCTGGCGTTAAATGCGGCGATTGAAGCGGCGCGTGCGGGTGAGCAAGGGCGCGGGTTTGCGGTAGTCGCTGACGAAGTGCGTGAACTGTCACAGCGTACTAACCAGTCAATCACCCAGATCCGTACCGTGATTGATTCGTTGCAGTCCGGCGCACAATCAGTGGTAGCTGCGATTCATGATGGAAATCAGCTAGCGGATGATACCGCTGAAAAGGTGCAAGAAACCGTCACCAGTTTGGACCAAATTCGTACTGCGATGCAGGATATGATGGGGCTTAACAGTGAAATTAGCGCGGCGGCGGAACAACAAAGCGCGGTGTCAGGCGACGTGACGCAAAACGTGACCCATATTCGTGAACGCAGTGATGAACTCTTATCGCATGCCGAATCGGCGGCGAGTATTGCCAGTCAACTGGAAGCGCTGGCTGGCCGTCAGCGTGCGCTAACGGCCCAGTTTAAAGTCTAACCTTGGTGAGCCGCGGTTACTCTGGCGCTTCCTCTAGAGGATACCAGTAGCCGCGGTTTACCCACAGCGTGAGCATCGGCCAAAACAGACTATTGTCAGCGGCTTTACCGAGCGTTTCCCAATCGATAAAACGTTGATTGCACAGCCTAGGGGTTAGTGACTCACAGCCTTCCGGTAAGTCAAAGCTCTCACCGAGCATAAAAATCATCTCTGGCTGATCGGCGTGATAGAACGCACGCAAGCCACTGAGTTTTTCTAAGCAAAGTCCATCTTGCATGGCGGCTTTGAGACTGTCTGGTTGCCACTGAGGATCGGGGCTAAGCAAATCGAGTTCATGCCGAGCTTGAGAGAGAAACTCGCCAATCCAGCGCTTTTTACGGGTCTCGTCGTGCATTAAGGCCATCATCATTTCGTCCATCTGGGCGAGATGCTGTGGATCCAATGCCGCAGGCGCATCTGGTTGGGCTGACATGGCAGGCCAGTGGAAATGATTATCGCCGGCTTCGTCGACAATCACTTGGTCGGCATAACTGCTCAGTAGCTCGCGGGCTTTTGGTGAGCGGTAGCCAATTGAGTAGCTGAGCGAAGGCTCAAGGGTATCGCCTTCGTGTGGAAAGCCTGGCGGGATATAAAGAATATCGCCTGGCTCTAGCACCACATCGATGATGGCATCAAAACCAGTGATCTGCTTGAGCCCGGTGTCTAAGTTGGCTTCTTGGTAATCACCTTTTGGCCCAACGCGCCAACGGCGGCGGCCTTGGCCTTGCACGATAAACACATCATACTGGTCAATGTGTGGCCCTACGCCGCCCTGAGGCTGGGAATAACACACCATCACATCGTCAAATAGCCACTGCGGTAACGAGGTAAATGCGTCAGCCAGTTCACGTACGCCTGGGTGCCAATGGTTAGCGGCTTGTACCACCAGTTGCGCATGGGTGTCTGGGAAATCATCGAAGTGCTCGAAAGGGCCGTTCGCGACTTGCCACTTGCCATCGGCTTGGGTCACCAGGCGTGAGTCAATATCGGCTTCCATCGCGAGTCCTGCGACTTCTTCAGGCTCAATCGGATCGTCAAAATCGGCTAATCCCTGGCGGATAACGGTGGGGCTTTGATGCCAATGTGTGGCCATAAATTCGGCGAGCGAGAACTGAAATTGATACATAACGACTTAGTTTACGAAATTTGCGGCAGTATAACGTGACGAGCGGGGCGGTGCGAGGGGGAGAAAAAACGGCCTCCAATATGGAGGCCGCGAGCATTGGACGCATTTTGCTTACAGTTTATCCGTGAGCTTGACTGCATCGCCAATGTAGTTAGCCGGTGTCATTTGCTTGAGGCGTGCTTTCTCGTGCTCAGGCAAATCAAGGCTATCAACAAAGGTACGCATTCCTTCGCCATCAACCCGTTTGCCACGTGTCAGCTCTTTGAGCTTCTCGTAGGGCTTTTCTATCCCATACCGACGCATCACGGTTTGAATAGGCTCGGCAAGGACTTCCCAGTTTTGATCCAATTCCGCTTCGAGTGCGGCTTGGTTCACTTCCAGCTTGCTGATCCCTTTCAGAGTCGACGCATAAGCAATCAGGGTGTAGCCCACACCCACTCCGAGGTTACGTAATACGGTGGAGTCAGTCAGGTCACGCTGCCAGCGAGAAATCGGCAACTTTTGCCCAAGGTGAGAGAAAATGGCATTGGCTAGGCCGAGGTTACCTTCCGAGTTTTCAAAATCAATCGGGTTAACCTTGTGCGGCATGGTCGATGAGCCAATTTCACCCGCGATAGTTTTTTGCTTAAAGTGGCCCAGCGCAATGTAGCCCCAGATATCACGGTCAAAATCGATCAAAATGGTGTTAAAACGCGACACGGCATCAAAGAGCTCGGCAATATAGTCATGCGGCTCGATTTGAGTGGTGTACGGGTTCCAGTCAATACCTAATGAGGTCACAAAAGCTTCGCTGTAGGCATGCCAATCGATCTCTGGATAGGCCGACAAGTGCGCGTTGTAGTTGCCCACTGCGCCGTTGATTTTACCCAGGATCTCACTGCTTTTAACCTGCTTGATTTGGCGCGCCATGCGGTACGCCACGTTTGCCATCTCTTTACCCATGGTCGATGGAGACGCAGGCTGACCGTGGGTGCGTGAAAGCATGGGCACATCGCGGAACTGCTGAGACAGGTCTTGAACAGCGTCCGCCAGACGTTGCATTTCTGGCACGATCACGGTGTCACGTGCTTCTTTGAGCATCAATGCATGCGACAGGTTATTAATGTCTTCAGAGGTGCAGGCAAAGTGAATGAACTCGCTCACGGCATGGAGTTCTGCGTTATCGGCAATCTTTTCTTTTAGAAAATACTCAACCGCTTTGACATCATGATTGGTGGTGCGCTCAATCTCTTTGATACGCGCGGCATCTTGCTCGTCAAACTCAGCAGCAATGCGGTCGAGTTGGGCATTGGCGTCATCGCTAAAAACGGGCACTTCAGCAATGCTGTCTGTGGCTGCCAGTTTTTGCAGCCAACGGATTTCTACGATGGTGCGGTATTTAAGCAATCCAAATTCACTAAAAATCGATCGCAACGCAATCGTTTTCGTACCGTATCGGCCATCGACCGGTGAAACAGCAGTCAGCGCTGACAGTTCCATTTTTTGTCTCCTGAGTTCAATCTGATTAGCTTCGGGCTAGAATGAGTTTGGCCTGCTCAACCATTTGTTTGCGACCAAAGATAAGATGCCGGCGTTTGCCGCCTACTTGACGCCATAGGACAGCACTGCGGATACCGGAAAGCAAGATGGCACGCACGCGATGTTGCACGCCAGTTTGCTGTAAATGTTGTGGATCACCAGATACTTGAATGCGCGGTCCAAGTGGGCTGATCACGTCGAGATAAATGCTGGCAAGGTTGCTGATCATTTGCTCATCGAGCAAATCAAAATGGCTCACTTGACGCTCGATCGTTTCAATGCGATCGCCCAGTTGTGCCATGGCATCACGGCGGCTGGACAGCTTGCGCTCCAACGCCAATAAATTAATCAGGTAGCGCATGGTTTCGCTACCATTGCGGCTATTATCGAGTTGGCCAATGAGGGTCTCTAAACCAAGGTGAAGACCTGACTCACCGCCACCGGTGACATTCCCTACTTCTCCGCGAAATACGTCTAGGGTAGAAGAGGGGTTAGTGATGATAATGCTGCTCAGGCTCGTATTTAATGCGTCTTGGTCACAATACCCATTGCGAGATACGTCTTGCACCAATTTTGCTGCCTGACAAATGCTGGCAAACGCCAGGGTGCGATCATAAATCGTCTCTGCCACTGATCACGGCTCCTTAAATACGTTGCTCGATAATGCCACCGCCTAGGCACACATCACCATCGTAAAAGACAGCGGATT